>JAYUYU010000861.1:0-3472 GCA_043752365.1 Myxococcales bacterium
GTGTTGCCGTGGGATGCGGTGAGCGCGCTGCGCGGAGAGTTGTACTCTTCCGATCACCTCGCTAGTCACGCGGCTGAGATTGCCCGCACGCACGGCAAGCCAGTCTTGCGCGGCACCCCGGGGCCGTTGCGACAGCGCTTCGCGCGCGCACGCACGCAGCTGCGCGCGGCCTACGCCATTTTGGCGCGCGGCGCGAAAAACAAGCGTGACCCGAGCCCGGCGGAAGAATGGCTGCTCGATAACACTCACGTCGTTGAAGAGCAGCTGCGGGAGATTCAAGAAGACTTGCCGTGGGGCTATTTGGTCCAGCTGCCGCGCATCGCGCGGGGCGCCATGGCTGGGTACCCGCGCGTTTATGGGCTGTGCTTGGACTACTTGCGGCACACCGACGCTCGCGTCGACTTGAACACGCTGGCCGAGTACGTCGTCGCGTACCAGCGGGTGTCGACGATGACCATTGGCGAGCTCTGGGCCGTGCCGATCATGCTGCGGCTGGGGTTGACGTTGAACGTGGGCGCGCTGGCAGGCTCCGAGGCCAACGCTCAGGACCGCGAGCTGGCAGACCAGTGGGCTGATCGCTTCATCACCGAAGCCGACGACGACGAGCGACTACGCCGGGCGTTGGCCGCCCTCGAAGCCGAAAAAATCGACGTCAGTGCGGGCTTTTTGGTGCAGCTGCTGAAGCGCGTGCGCGAGCATGACTCGCCGTTGCTACCCGTAGTCGACTGGATCGCCGCGCGCTGCGAAGCGTTGGGCACCACCGCCGAAGAGCTGACGAGGCGCGAGCACTTGCGGCAGGCCGGCGATCACGTGTCGGTCGGCAACTCCATCACCAGCATGCGTGCCATCGGAGCGCTGGATTGGACGAAGTTCTTCGAGCTGACGAGCGGCGTCGAGGCCGTGCTACGCCAAGATCCGTGCGGCGCCTACCCGCAGATGGACGAGGCTTCCCGCGACCGTTGTCGGCACGCGGTCGAGCAGCTGGCCCGACGCAGTCGCGTTGATGAGCGGGCCGTCGCGGAGCGGGCCCTGGCCTTGGCCACTGAAGGTCGCCAAACGGACAACCCTGCGAAGGGCCACGTCGGGCATTTCTTGCTGGCCGCCGGCAGGAGGCAGCTGGAGGCCAACATCGGCTACCGGCGTAGTTGGTCGCAGGCATTGCGCAGGCCCATCTTGAGCAATCCGCTGGCTTTCTACCTCGGTGGGGTAGCGCTGTTGATCGGGGCTTTGTGCGCTGGCGCGGCCCAGCTGCTGGCTCAAAGCGTCGCCAACCTATGGGTCGGAGTGGCGGTGACGTTGCTGGTCGCGCTGCCAGCGAGCGAGCTTGCTTTGGCGTTGCTCAACGCGCTCGTTATTTTCGTGCTGCCGCCGCGGCTCCTGCCCAAGCTGGCTTTCGACGACGGCATTCCAGACGAGCATCGCACGCTGGTGGTGGTGCCTTGCTTGCTCGAAGGCCGCAGCGGTTTAGCGCAGCTGTTGGAGGACTTGGAGGTGCGCGCGCTGGCAAACGCGGACCGCAACCTCTATTTCGCCTTGGTCACGGATTTCGTGGACAGCGCGACCCTCGACAGTGACGGCGACGCTGGCCTGCTGGAGCTGGCACGCGAGGGCGTCGCCGAGCTGAACCGGCGTCACGGCGGGACGGAACGCTATTTTTTGCTGCACCGTCGGCGCACGCACAATAAGGCGGAAGGCCGCTTCATGGGCTGGGAACGCAAGCGTGGCAAGCTAGAAGAGCTGAACCGCCTGTTGCGCGGCGCAAGCGATACGACCTTTTCAGTGGTTACGGCGAGCCAGGAACTGCTCGCGGGCGTGCGCTACGTGATCACGCTGGACGCCGACACCGAGCTGCCGCGGGACGTCGCCAAGCGATTGGTCGGCACCATGGCCCACCCGCAAAACCGGCCGGTGGTCGACGCGAAGCGCCAACGCGTGGTGCAAGGCCACGGCATCATTCAGCCACGCGTCGGCACGTTGCCCAACAGCTCGCGCCGCTCGCGCTTTGCGCGGATTTTCGCCGGCGCGCCTGGCATCGATCCGTACACCACCGCGGTGTCCGACGTTTATCAGGACTTGTTGGGTGAGGGCTCGTTCGTCGGCAAAGGCATCTACGACGTCGACGCATTCCAAGCCGCGCTCGAGGGGAGGGTGCCGGAGAACCGCCTGCTCAGCCACGACCTGTTCGAGGGAAGCTTCGCGCGTTCCGCGCTCGCCACCGATATCGAGGTTTTGGACGAGCAGCCCGCGACCTACGAGGTCGTCGCCAGCCGCGCCCACCGTTGGCTGCGAGGAGATTGGCAGCTCGTCCCGTGGCTGTTGCCTAGCGTGCCAAGCGGCGCAAAGGGACGTCGTCCCAACGATTTACGCGTCCTGGATCGCTGGAAGTTGATCGACAACCTGCGGCGCAGCCTGGTGCCGCCAGCGCTCGTGGCGCTGCTACTTTTCGGGTTTTTTAGCCGTGGGGGATTGGCCGGTTGGGCGCTTTCATTGGTGGCGGCCGTGTTCGTGGGGCCGATTTTCGTTCGGCAGCTCTTGGCGCTGAGCCGTGCCGCCGTCTCGGTGGGAACCCGTACGGCGCCGCTGGGTGGTGAGCTGTTGCAAAGCATGCAGCAGGCCGGCTTGAGCGTAGCCTTGTTGCTCGATCAGGCCTTGCTATCGCTCGACGGCATCGCGCGCACGATATATCGCTTGCTGGTCTCGCGACGAAACCTGCTGGAGTGGACGACGATGAGTCAGGCGGCACGCCGCCATCGCAGCGGCGGCACGCGCGCCTCGCGCCGGCTCGCTAACAGCGGCTGGCTAGCCTTGTTGCTACTTGCTGCCGTGGCGTTGATGGCCCGTTGGAGCTTGCCCTACGCCGCTCCGCTGCTGCTGCTTTGGGCCTTGGCACCGGTAGCCGTCGGCTGGCTCGGGCGGCTGGAGCAAGAGTCGCCGCCCGACGCGCAGCTCACCGAGGCCGGGCGGCGACGTTTGCGCCTGTTGGCTCGGAAAACCTGGAGGTTTTTCGATGTGTTCGTGACAGCGGAGGACAATTGGCTGCCGCCAGACAACTACCAGGAAGATCCGCGCGGGGTCGTCGCGCACCGAACGTCGCCTACCAACATTGGGCTCTACCTGCTGTCGGTGATCTCTGCGCGCGACCTGGGCTTCATCACGGCGCGCGAGGCGCTGGCCCGGCTCGAGAATAGCTTCGCTACGCTCGCGCGCCTGGAGCGCCGCTCGGGCCACATCCTCAATTGGTACGATACGACCGACCTACGACCGCTCGAGCCGCAGTACGTGTCGACCGTCGATAGCGGCAACTTGGCGGCCTACCTGTGGACGTTGCGCGCGGCGTGCGCCGAGCTGCCGCAGGCGCCGCTGTTCGACGTGCAAACGTTGGAGGGGGCCCGCGACGCCTTGGCCCTGGCCGCCGAAGCGTTGAGCCGAGAAGTCGGGCCGGCTAAGGCCGCCGGTCTGGCGGCGATCAAAA
>JAYUYU010000862.1:0-40183 GCA_043752365.1 Myxococcales bacterium
ACGACGGCTCCGAAGCCCGCGCCGTGCGGGTGAAACCAGACGCCCGGCGGGAGCCCGCGCCGCACTTCCGCCAAAGTGGCGTCCGCCCCGTAGGCCCAAACGTGCTCGCCCGGCGCCGGCGAAAGCACCGCCGTTAGCTGGAACAGGTCGGGCGCGAGCGCATGCAACGCCTTGGCCAGTGCCGGGTCGCGCCGCGACGCGCGAACTTGCACGTCGACCGACGAGCTTACGCCGATCGCGATCGCGCGTAGCGCTCCCACGAACACGTTGCTGGACAAAAGGACGTGCGCTCGAGGAGACGCCGGCGTGGACGCGGCGAGCGCTTGCAGCTCGGCGTTGGACGGCCGCGTTTCCAGTGCATGTGCGATGCCCCGCTCGACGCCGGCCGCCGAAAGCCCGCTGGTTTCCGCGAGCCGCGCCCGCAGTGCTCGCCCGGCGTCACTTTCGCCATTTGCCAAGCTGCGAGCGGCGTCGAGCAGCCGCTCCAAGCGTGCTGCGCGCTCCGAAGTCTCAGCCATTCAGCAAGGCCTCGATGGCAAGCGAGCAGCCGCGCGCGGGCGCACCGGGTTGGCGCCCCAGCAGCTGGATGCCGCCCTGCGCGCGACGCACCAAGTCTTGCGTCACGACGCTGACGGCGCTGTCGACATTGCCTAAATCGATGAAGCGAGCCAGGCCCACGTCACCTTCCGCGACTGGGCGTAGGCTTAGCGGATCGACCGGCGTTACCCGTAGCCAGGGCGGCTCGAAATAGATACCCGGCGCCGCGGCAGGCTGCCGCGAGGCCAGCGCGCTCTCGGCGACAGTGCCCTCGTACAGCTGACTGGTGAGCTCGGTCATGCCGTATTCGCCGACGACGCGCTCGGGCGCAACCTGCAGGCCTTGGCTGACGCCGGCCCGCAGCTCCTCCATCGACACTTCGCGCGTGCGGCCTTTGAAGCCCCCGGTTTGCATGACCACGCTGCCCGGCGGCAACGGTAGGCTCGCCCCCGCCAAGTCATCCAGCAGGCGCACGAGCGCGAAGGCCGTGCCGAGCAACAGAAGTGGCACGTCGCGCGCTTGGGCGATGCGGGTCGCGTGCTCCAAACCAGGCAGATTGACGCCGTTTTCGCGCAGCAGCCAGCGCGTGCTGGCAAGGCTGCTGAAGCTCGCTTCGGCCTCGCTCCAAGGCTCGCCGTCGAATGTTTCCATGAAGCGCGCCATCATGTAGCCGAGCGAGGAGCTGGGTGGATTGGTCAGCGCCGGCGCGAGCGCCACGACGACGGCTTTGCCGAGCGGGCCCAACAAAGCCTGACGACCGTACGTCAACGACAAGCGTTCGTAGGTATCGGTGCGGCGCATGGCGTGTGCGCCGCGCTCGGCGCCGGTGGTGCCGCTGGTGAAGAAACGCACGGCGTCTAGCTCCGCACCAAACGTCGCTACGCGCGTCAGCCTGAAGGCATCGCTAGGGACTGGTGGAATGTCGTCCAGCGTTTGCAAGCTGGCGCCACGTGACCGCACCAAGCGCCGAAAGCCTTCCGAAGACTCGACCTGAAAGCGCGCGATGTCGAGCGCTAGCCCGTTGAAGGTGTCGCTCGCGTCGCCCACGGCAAAGCGCTGCACGCGCTCGTGCAGCTGGTCGGAGGTTTGGGTCGGAAGAGCTGCCACGCGCCGCCTCTGCGCCTCAGTTCAGCTCGGCAATTTGTTGGGCAATCACCGGAACTGACGCAAAAAGCACCTTTTCGTCGATGTTCAAGGCTGGCGTGAGCACCAACACCTCGCGCTGCCCCCCGCCGGTGGACGTGATGTAACCGGCTTGCAAAAGCCGCCGCATCAGCTGGCTCGCGACGCCGGGGCGCTCACCCAAGTCGATGCCCAGCATGAAGCCGCGGCCGCGCACCTCGCGCACGTGAGCCGCGCCGGCCAGCGCGCTGCGGAGCTCGTCCGCGTAGCGGTCGCCCAGCCGAGCGGCGCGCTCTGGGAGGGCTTCCTTGTGCAGCACGTCGAGCGTCGCGATGGCGGCGCTGGCCGCGAGCGGGGCGCCAGCAAACGTGGCGGTGTGTACGACCTCCGCCTCACGGCGCCAGCTTTGCATCACGCTGGCGCTACCGATGACGGCGCTCAGCGGCAGGCCTCCGCCAAGGCCCTTGCCCAGGCAAACCAAGTCCGGCAGCACGCTCGCGGCCGTCGTGCTGAGCCAACTGCCGGCGCGTCCCAAGCCCGTCCAAACCTCGTCGGCGATGAACAGCGCCGCGTGCTCCGTGGCCAGACGGCGCAAATCTCCAAGGAATTCGGCTGGGGGCGCGACCACCCCGCCGCGTCCCAGCACCGGCTCGATCAGTATCGCGCCGACGTCTCCCTGCTGAAGGCGCGCGCGGCAAGCGTCCAAGCTCTGGGCGGCGCTCTCTGTGTGGGCGGGATAAGCCACGAATGAGACGTGAGTATTCAGCTCGGCCGCGAAGGGCGCGCGATAGCTTTCGCGCAGCCCGCAGGCTGCCAGCGGCCCGTAGCCCAGCCCATGGTAGGCGCCCGTGAAGGCCACCACACCGGGCTTGCCCGTGCACAGCTTGGCCGTCTTCAGCGCCGCGCTCACCGCGTCGGAGCCGGACTGTGCCAAAATGCCTTTCGCGCCCGGCGTCGGGTAAAGCTTCGTCAGCCGCTCCAAGAGCGCAATCTTCGCGTCGCTGGGGTACAAGTCGCCTAGCGCCTGCAGCAGTCGCTCCGACTGCAACGCGATGACGCGTTGGATGGACGGGTGTAGGTGCCCGACCAGCAGCGCGCCGAAGCCGCCTGCCAAGTCGACGTAGCGATTGCCGTCCACGTCCGTGACGTTCGAGCCGCGCCCCGTCGCGTAGACGATGCCGCCGGGCGGCCCCGGAGGTAGCGCAGGGCCCATCGGCGCTGCGACATGAGCGTGGCGCACCAACCAAGTGCGCGAGCTGGGTCCGGGCGGAGGCACCCGCAAAAGCGGCGGCAAATCCTGGTGCCCGGGCCTGTTCGTCGTGGAAGCGTCCGAGCTCACGAGCACACGCGGTTGCGGCCACCCCGCTTGGCCTCGTACAATTTTTCGTCGGCTCGCTGGATCAAGTCGGAGGCGACCTTGTCGTTTTCACCCATCAACGCCGTGCCGATGCTGACCGTCACCGGAATACGCTCGCCTTGAAAAACGAATGGGTGGTTGGCGACCCGCGCGCGCAAACTCTCGGCCAAGGCGGCCGCTCCGGGCAGCGGCGTCTCGGGTAACAGAATCACGAACTCTTCACCGCCGTAGCGCGCAAACACCTCTTCACGGCGAATGCGCTCTTGCACCAGCCGAGCCAGCTCGCGGAGTACGTGGTCGCCGGCAAGGTGGCCGTACTGGTCATTGATGCGCTTGAAAAAATCGATGTCGAACATCAACAAACTGAGATCGCGCTCGTAGCGCCGCGCGCGCATCAGCTCTTTCTCGAGGGCTTCGAACAGCGCACGCTTGTTGTGAATCTGCGTCAAACCATCAACGATGGTCATCCGGTAGATCTCTTCGTGGTACTTGGCTTCGGCGTCGGCGCCGGACAAGAACTTTAGAATGCTGGGGCCGACCTTGATGCGGTCGCCGTTGACGAGCAGCTGCTCGCGCGCAATCTGCTCCTCGTTCACGTAGGTGCCGTTGGTAGAGCCGTCGTCGACGACGTACCAGGCGCCAGTGCGTCGCTCGAGGTGCGCGTGCCGGCGCGACACGGAGTCGCCTTCGAGCACGATCTGACTATCGGCGCCGCGGCCCAAGCGCGTGGGGCTCTTCTCGAGCACGAAGCGCTTGCCGAGCAGACCGGGCTCCGCCGTATAAATGACTACCAAGCAGTCGTTGCTCGGTGAGTCGTCGGGCGGTGGCTGCTGAACGACCTGGGTTACCCGGGTCTTCTCGTCATAGTCAGCCGTCACGAAGGCCCCCACTCATGCTCGGTCGCCATCCAGCGCCCCCGGCAGGCCACACCACCCGCAAGCAGCGGGGGATCAGCTGAGCCCAAGGCGGAAAAATCATTAAATTCCCGAACACTTCAGGGTAACCCGCCCGATTTGGGACCGTCAAGGGAAGGGCCCGCAGCATGCGGGCGACGTACATTGGGCCCCGACGCGGGCAACCCTATAGGTGGGTTTCAGTCCGGCGGGAAGCCGGCTTATGCCCTTGTGTTCCGCTGCTGGGCGCGGCGCTGCCTTTGGTCGCTAACCAGTCGAAACGACTGAGAAAAATACAGCTAGAGCTGCAGTGTAACGCGCGCCAAGCGAGGTCCGGTGGCCTCCACCACGCAGGCTGCCTCGGGCTGTGTACGTCTTGCACCCACCGCAGCCGCCGCCTTGCCGGCCTCGAGCGAGCGGGCGTCACGCAGCGTCACCGGCACGGCTTCCCCCGGAAGCAGACTGATGTAGTTGTCGCTAAAGTGGGCCGGCAAGACCTCAGCCCCCGTTGCCGTCAGCAATCTCAAGCGCGCAAATAGCGCCAGGACGGGGCTCGTATTGCGGACGACGATCTCAATGCCCGCGGCTTCGCCGGTAGTCGGCTGACGGGTGGTGCGTTCCAAGCTGAGGCTAGCTTCGGGAAGCTGCGCCAAGGCGTGAAAGCTCGCAAAGCTCGTGAGCGGCGCCATGTACCAGTTGGCCTGCGCTTGATCGATGACGTCGGGCTCACGTGAGAGCCAGTAGAAATTGCGGCTCGCGAGTGCGCCATCGGGCGCCACCAGCTCCAGCCGCAGGAAATGGGTGCGAGAGAGTCCACTGCGTTCCGGTAATCGACAAACCGTGACCACGCCGTCGGCGGGCACGCACAGCTCGGACTCGTGCTGGAAGCGCTCGACGAGCTCGAGATCGACGAGCCGGACCCGCGCCGTCAGTGGCGGTGTCGCCTCGGGCAAGTCGCTCACGACGCTGACGGTGTTGTCAGCTTCGTCGAACTGGATGTGCAACGGCTCGCACGCCTTTTTGGTGCCGAAGTAACCGCCGCCCGCGCGCAGCGAATGGTCCCAAAGGTGCCAAATCAGCGAGGGCCAAGCGTTGTTCAGCATCCACTGAATGACGCCCGTGGCTCGGTATTTGCGCCGCGAATAGCCTTCGAACATCGCGCGCTGGGCCTCGTAGCAGGCAAGCTCCGCCTTCCACACGTAATCCTGCAGGTCGCGGGGCGCGCCATAGCGCGCGCTGAGCGCTGTGTCGAATAGGTCGCGGTCTTTGAAGGGGCCGCCCCCGGAGTGCAAGGTCCAACAGGCGTCGGGCGGCCACAGGTGCTGTTCGCCCAGCATGCTACGCAGGCTTTCGATGGGCGGAATGGCTGGCCCTGGGCCAATCTCCGTCGCAAAGCCGAACGCGCCGCCGCGCTCGGTGTCCTGCAGCCAGTAGCAGGGCGGCACGTAGTCGTACGGGCCCGCCATCTTCAGGCCGCTAGGTCCGGTAAGCTCGGTCGGTTTTGCAGCCGCCGAAGAGTGCGCGGCGTTCGGCCAGCGCTCTTCGGCAAGTACTGCGAGGTGGCGTTCTTCGACGTGACGCGGCGGGGGAAAGTCGCTGCCGTACCACCACGAAATGAGCGACGGGTGGTTGCGCAGCCGGCGCAGCTCACTGCGCAACGACTCGCTGGCGACTTCGAGGTCCTCCGCTTTCCAGTTGTGCCATTTTTCCCAGTGATCGCAGCAGCAGAAGCCGGCTATCACCAGCATGCCGTCGCGATCACAGCGGCTCAGGAACTCGGTCGACTCGACCATGCCTTCGAAGCGGATGGTGTTGAGGCCCAGCTGCTGGACGTGCTCGTACTCGTACAGCTCGCGCTCGGCGTTCGAACGCAGCAACATATCGCGCGCCCAGCCACCGCCGCGGATCAAGAGCGGCTTGCGATTGACGCGGAACAGCGAATGCTCTTCGCTTGTCAGTTCGCTCGTTACCTCGCGGATGCCGTGCTCTACCTGGCGCGTGTCGGAGAGCGTGCCGGCCACATTGACCGTCAGCTCCACGTGATACAGCGGCTGCTCACCGCGGCCTCGCGGCCACCACAGCTTGGGGCGCGTGACGCAGAGCGCCCCGAGCTTGCCCGAATCGAGCGCCACCTCGCGACGCTCACGCGGGCCCAGCTCGACTTCCAGCTCGACCGAGCTGCCTTCGAACGCTGCGACCAGCGTGGCCGTTATCGGCTCGGCGGTGGCGTTTTCGAGCGTCGCAAAGACGCTCAGCTCGGCGACCGAGAGATCGGCGATGGGGAGGCGGGTGAGGACTTGCGGGTGCTGCAGCCGCACGGGTCCCGTTCGGCGCAACCGAGCGCCGCGCCATAGCCCCAGATTTTTGTCCGGCGGCGACGGATTCCAATCCACCCAGGTGATGGCCAAATCGTCCGGATTGGGCGGAAAAACCTGCAGCGCAAGGCGATTGCGGCCTGGGACCAGGAAGTCCTCGAGCAAAATGTCGAAGGCGCGGTACGCGCCGACCAACGCCCGCGTGTCGCGCACCTGAGCGCCGTTGACGAACAAGTTGGCGCGGTAGTTGAGCCCGTCGAGCTCGAGCCAGGTGTGGGGCGTGTCGCTGGCCTGGGTGACGTGCGTAAACTCGGTGCGAAACCACCATGGGACCCGGAATGGGCTGTCGTCCGGCATTGGGTGGTTCGAAAAATTCTGATGCGCTGGCCCCCTGCCAGGTAGCTCCAAGAAATTCATGCCTACGAACGGGTCGGGGTACACGCCGTGCGCGACCAGCACACCGAGCACGGTGGCTGGCAGCTCCGCCGTGTACCAAGCCGAAGCGGCGACGTCGTGGCGCGACAGCAGCTTGCCGTCTTCACCCACGACGCTCGAAGATTGAACCAGCCAGTGCTCGAGCTTCTCGATCATGAAGTGAAGCTGTCGGTTCAGTGCGTCAACGTTACTTTGGACAGGCCGCGTGGCTTGTCTGGATCTTGCCCGCTGGCCAGGCACAGCGCGTGAGCGAATAGCTGACCGGCCACGATGGCGACGATGGGCGAGACCCATTCGGGCACGTCGCTCGGCAATTTCAGACCAAATTGAGCGCGCGCCAGCACGTCGGCGCGATCCGAGATGGCCAGCGTGCGGGCGCCGCGCTTTTGCAAAAGGTCGAACAAAGCTGGCACGTCGGCCTGTGTCGGGCCGCTGGGCGCTACCACGATCACCGGGAACTCTTGGTCGATCATGGCTACTGGACCGTGCAGCAAGTCGGCGACGGAATACGGCTCCGCGATGAAGTAGCAAGTCTCTTTGATTTTGAGCGCGACCTCGAAGGCCGTCGAGTAGTTGAAGCCGCGACCGAGCACGACCAGCTTGCCGGCGTGCGCGAAGCCCTGTGCCGCCTCGGTCACCGAGCTTTCGACGGAGGCGATGACCTGCTCGACGTAGCCGGGCACCTTTTCGAGCGTGGCTTGGCGCTCGGCGTTGCCTTCGAGCGCGACGCTGAGCATGGCGAGCGCGAACAGCTCGGTCGTGTACGTTTTGGTAGCCGCGACGGCTTTCTCTTCGCCCGCGAACAGCGGCAGGGTTGCAGACGAAGCGCGCGCCAGCGGCGACGTCGGATCATTGGTCACGGCGACAGTGACGGCGCCTTGCTTGGCAGCCGTCGAAACTACGCCCACGATGTCCGGGGATTGGCCCGATTGGCTGATACCGATCACGGCGGCGCGACCCATGCGTGGCGCGGCCCCGTACAACGAGATGAGTGACGGCACCGCCAGGCCGACGCCGAGGCCGTTGTGCGCGCCGAGCAGGTACTGCGCGTAGCGGGCGGCGTTGTCCGAGCTGCCGCGCGCTGCAATCAGCGCCCAGTCGGGCGCAAACTCTTTGATCTTTGCGGCCGCGCGCTCAGTGGGCTCGCGGCCTTCTGAAAGCAGACGCCGTAGCGCCGCGGGTTGCTCTAGAATTTCGGTTAGAAACTGGCTCTTCGGGCTCATGGGTGCTCGGGTTCGGACTGAGGTGAGTGAGAGGATTGGGGTCCTGCAGCGCTCATTTCCGTATATAGCAGGCGAGCCTCGCAGCGGGTGGCGCGGCTTGGAAATGCGCCGCTCGAATGAGAAGATTTGAAAATGGAGCAACGCCCGGGGTTGATAGGCTTTGCTGATCGTGCCGCCTCAATACAGCCTGCTTTGTCCGCGTCCACGCACGCTCGCACCCGGAGTAGGCCAGCTCACCCTGCGTCAGCAACCGAAGCTCGAGTTGGAAGGGCTGGACGGTTGCCCCGCGGCAGCGCGACTCGCGCGGCGGCTAGGCGATTCGCCGTTGGCGCCGGCGGGGCCGACTAGCGCGCGCTTTCTGCTGAGCCTCGTCCCCGGCGACCCGCAGAGCGAAGCCTACTCGCTCGACATCGACGCCGAGAGCGTTCGGATTCAAGCCAGCTCGAACGCGGGCCTATTCTATGGCGTTTGCACGCTCGAGCAGCTGATGAAGCTTGGCGCCGGCGCGGGCGAGCACAGTCTGCCAGTCCTGCGCATTCAGGATCAGCCGAGCTTTGCGCGGCGCGGCGTGATGCTGGACATCAGCCGTGACAAGGTGCCGACGCTCGCGACGACGTTGGCCCTGGTCGAGCTGCTCGCTTCGCTGAAAATCACCGAGCTCCAGCTGTATATGGAACACACCTTCGCCTACGCGGGGCACGAGAAGGTGTGGGAGAACGCTAGCCCCTTCACCGGCGCGGACATCCAAACTTTGGACCGCTTTTGCCGGGAGCGGCACATCGACCTCGTACCAAATCAAAACAGCTTTGGGCACATGCAGCGCTGGTTGACGTTCGAGCCGTACCGCTCGGACCTAGCAGAGGCTCCGGACGGCTTCGAGCACGCTTGGAACCCGACGCGCGAGCCGTACGGCTTGTGCCCGACGGACGCGCGCAGCCTGACGTTCCTGAACGGCTTGTATGACCAATTGCTGCCGCACTTCACCAGCCGCACCTTCAACGTCGGCCTCGACGAGACCTTCGATTTGGGGCTGGGGCGCAGCAGCCGGGCTTGCGCAGAGCGCGGAACCGAGCGCGTCTATTTGGAGTTTCTGAAGCAGATTCACGACAGCGTGGGGCGGCGTGGCTTCACCATGCAGTTTTGGGGCGACATCATCATCAAGCGCCCCGAGCTGATCCCCGAGCTTCCGAAAGACGCCATCGCCATGGAATGGGGCTACGAACACGACCACCCATTCGCGGAAAACGTCGCCAAGTTCGCGGCGGCAGGTCTGCGTTTTTACGTTTGCCCCGGCACCAGCAGCTGGAACACCATCGCCGGTCGCACCGAAAACGCGCTGCTGAACATTGCTTCGGCGGTCAAGCACGGCGCTCAGCACGGCGCGCTCGGTGTGCTGAACACCGACTGGGGTGACAACGGTCATTTGCAGCCCCTGTGCGTTAGCTATATCGGGTTTTTTGCGGGCGCTGCCATGTCGTGGAAGGCAGAAGATGCCCAAGCGCCGCTCGAGTTGCCGGTGGCGGAATGGCTCGACAGCTACGTGTTCGACGACAGCGCGGCGCGGCTGGGCAAGGCGACGCGCGACTTGGGCAA
The DNA here is from genome assembly GCA_043752365.1 of Myxococcales bacterium. Lineage (GTDB taxonomy): Bacteria > Myxococcota_A > Polyangia > Polyangiales > Polyangiaceae > PMG-095. Next base: position 9,476 of record JAYUYU010000862.1, read on the forward strand.
CGCCTATCGCGAGCTCGGTTGTCGGCCGCACAACTCGTCGGCCTTGTTTCTCTTCATCGCCGGGCGTACCGGCCAACCCCTCCAGTTGCCCGGTATCGAGGCCCACCATTTCGACGGGGCGCTCAAGTACTTGCAGCGTGTAGACGCGGAGCTTGCGCTGGCAAAACCGGCAAACGAGGAAGCAGGATGCTCGCGAGCCGAGCTTGAGTGGGCCAGCGATTTGCTCAAAGCGGCGTGTCGCATCGGCAAGGCCCGCTTGGCGCTCGGCTTCGACGAGCCGGTGCCGAAGCTCGACCCCGCTGTCCGCGAAACCCTCGCCGCTGAGCTGGCCCCGCTCATCCAACGCCACCGCGAGTTGTGGCTCGTACGCAACCGCCCCGGCGGCCTGCGCGAATCTGCCGGGCAAATCGAACGAGTCTTGGCGCAATTGCTGGCGTAGCGCAGGCGCCAGCGCTTGCGTCTTACGTAAAGGTTGGCCACCCTGAGGTATGGCGACGGGTCGGCTCGAGAGCTATCGGGAGGTATTGTGGCTTTTGGGGCGCGCAGCTGGGCTATCGAGCCTAGCGCTGGCCACGCTAGCGTCGGGTCCCTGCGGCACCTGCACGACCAGCGACGACTGTGCGACCGTGGACGAGTTGCTGGCCACGCGTGAAAAGGGCATTGCCGATGCCGGTTCGAGCGCTGGCTCGAGCGCGGTGGCCATGAACGTCACCACCGCGAAAGAGTGGGACGGCATGGCCTGCCCGACCCCCGAGCAGTATCGCTCGATCGTTCAGCTCAAGTTGCCGGGGCACTACTCGAATGGCTCGCTGGAGGTACTCGAGCTCGTGAGCGGCAAGTGCTGCTACCACTTCGCTGGCGACGACTGCGGCATGGGCGGTCGCCCCTTCCTGGTGTACGGGCAGCCTCGAGTCGCGAGTTTAGCGTGCAAAGTCCCGAACGATGCCCCGTGGCTCGCCGACGCCCAGGTGGAGCACGCCTCCGTCGCGGCCTTCGCACGGCTCAGCTTGCAGTTACTGGCCCTGGGTGCCCCGGCCGAGCTGGTTCGCGACGCGCAGCTCGCCTCGCTGGACGAGCTGCGGCACGCCGAGTTTTTCTTCGACCTGGCCTCGCAAGACGCCGGCTCGCAGCTCCGCCCCGGCCCACTCGACGTTGCTGGGGCGCTGGACGACCTTTCCCTAGCCGCCCTCATCGAATCGAATCTGCTCGAGGGCTGCCTCGGCGAGACTCGAGCGGCCGAGCATTTGCGTCGCCGCGCGCAACGCATCACCGATGCTGAGCTGCAGGCCGCGCTGCTGGCGATCGCTGACGACGAAACCAGCCACGCTGCGCTGGCTTTTCGCATCTTGGCCTGGTGCCGTGAGACCGCACCCGACCTCACGCGCAGCAGCATCCAGCGCGTGCTTAGCGGCGAGCAGAGCCGCGACAGCACGGACGAGACGTGGCAATTCGTACTCTCGCCCCTGCTCGGCGCCCTTACAGCTCAAGCCGAAGCGTAAGCCCGCCGGCCCGCGGCGACAGCCAGGGTATGACGCGCGCCTCCGCCTCGACCCGGACCTTCGTGGCTCCGATCACGATCATGGTGATGCCGCCCAATAGCGCTGCGCCGCCCAGGGCGAAGGCCACGTAGTCGGGAAAGCGCTCGCAGTGGTCGACCTTGAAGTCGTCGGCTAGCTCACGATGGCAGGAGCTTTGCAGGCTCAGCAACCCGATGACCAACCCCACGCCGCCCGCTGCGGCCGCGATTGAGCCTAGCCCCATCAACGGCTGGCTACGCCGTTCGAGGCGGGGTGATTCTGGGACGGGGGCGCTCTCGACCGCGATCACCCGAGGCGGACCGACGCCGGGGGCTACAGCGGGTGCAGCGGCAGCGGGTGGCGTGGCACGGGGTGGCGTGGGGGTCGGCGCCGGGGCTCTACACTCGCCGGCTTCACAGATCTGTTCGCCTGCGCAATCCAGGTCCTTGGTGCACTCGGCTTGCGCCCAAGGTGCGGCCCCCAGTAGCGCCAGCGCCAGCCACCCTGCCTGAACCCGCGCTCGCCACATTCGGTGACTGTAACAGCGCCGAGCGTGACTTCAAGCGTCCAGCGCGCCAGCGCGTGCGGGCCCAGTTGCGCGGCTAGCGCTGCATCTTCGCATGCTGCTCGTCGCCCCCGCGTTCAATCTTCGGCGTCGGCTGCTGCAGGTCGGACTGGCTCGAGCGAGATGCTGACGCGCGCGGTGCTGCCCGAGGTAAGGTCGGCCTCGGCGCTGCGTTGCAGGTTGGCACCGGCTGTCACCGTGACGCGATAGTGACCTGGAGTGAGGCCTTCCGCGCTGAATTTGCCGTCGGAGTTCGAGCGGTAGCTACGCCGAAAACCGCCCGGTTCATCCGGAGAAGGGCGCGTCAGCTCGATGTTGGCGGCGACGGGCCTGCCCGCTCCGTCGAACACGTCACCTTCGAGGTTTGCCGGGCGCAGTAGCCGCAGCTCGAGCTTGCCGGGTGCGCTGGTGGACGCCGCAGCCTGAGCGTAGCCGGCCGCCTCGACGAAGACGCGATGCGGGCCCGAGGCCAGCCGCTCGATCACGAAGGTGCCTTCGATGCTGGTCATGGCTGGGGAGCCGTCGCCGGGGTTTGCCAGGCCGAATTGCTCGGGGGCGGCCAATACGGTCGCTCCGTCGACGGGCTGTCCGCGCTCGTCCACGACGCGCCCCTCGAGGCGAGCGCCGCGAGAGGGGGCTCGCAGCACCACGTTCTGCAAGTCTCGGTCGGCGGGTAGCTCGGTGCGTTGCGGGCCGAACGCTTCTGGATTGCTCCGGGGCGGGGGCACGGCGGCTGGACCTTGCACGCGCAATACGACGGTTCCTGGCGCCACCGGTCCGACCCTGAACGCGCCGCTAGCGTCGGCCACGGCGAAGGCCTCGCTACCCATCGCGTCGCGGCCTTCGCGATGGCAGAGCACCTTGGCGTACGACACGGGGGTGTCTTGTTCGTCGCGCACCATGCCCTCCACGAAGCGGCCGGCACTCAAGACCACATCAGCCGACGACTTGAGGTTGGCGAGCTCGACGACTCCGACACCGAGGCGCTCGTGCTTGGCGCGTACCCGCAGTGGGGTGCCTTCGGCCGTGTCGCTTGGCAACTTCAGCTCGAACTTCCCAGCTTCGGACGTGACGCTTGGGCCCAAGCCGCCACCGCTAGCCGAGCCCAGCAGGTTGGCCCAGATTTGCGCGCCCGCGACTAGGTCGCCCGCGGCGCTGCGCACGCTGCCGCTCACGGTCAGCGCGCTTGCGAGTTGGACTGTGAGGGTTCGGTTGGCGATGAGCTGACCGAGGGGTTGGACTTGGTTGACGAATTGGGGATGCTCGACCGTCAACGTGGTCGTGTGAGCGAACAGGCCGGTGAGCGCGAAGTGCCCGTCGGCGTCGCTGGCAACGCTGACGCTGGCACTGGCGACGCCGTTGGCGTCTTGCTGCGCCGTTACGGTGGCGATCGCGATGGGACGTCCGTCCGCTGTTTGGATGCTGCCGCTGACGCTCAGGCTTGGCGCCAACATGAAGTCTAGGTCGCTGCGTGTCTCGCCGGGCGCCAGCACGAACGGCCCAAGCTCGCCCGTGGCTGCACCGAGGCTGCCAAAGAGCTTGTACTCGCCGGGCTCGAGCTCAGCGTGGTCGAAGGAGCCATCAGCCGCGATTGGTAGACTCGTCGTGGTCAGTCGCTGGCTCTGACCCAAGCTGCTGGGGCGCAACATGAGGTTCGCGCCGGTGACGGGCCGCCCGTCTGCAAACGCAACGTGACCGGAAATACTGGCGGCTGGCATCAGCTGGAAGTCGTGCTCGCCGCCGCCCGCCCCCACGTGAAGCACACCTCGAGCGCGCGCGTAGCCGGCCATGCGTGCCGTCAGCAAGTAGCCGCCCGCCGGGAGTCGCAAGCGGTAGCGTCCTGCGGCGTCGCTGAAACCGACGCCGACCACGGTCGCCAGTCCGGCGCTGCCCGAAGCTGCCGAGATTTCTGCCCCGACGACCACACCGCCCGCAGCGTCGCGCACGAGGCCAGTCGCGATGGCGCCCGCGTTGGTGAAGCGCAGGGTAACGCGCGCCTTTTCGGCCACTAGCGTCAAGGTGACCTGCGTATGGTCGCCGGCTTCCGACCAAGCCAGCGCCACGTAGCGTCCGGGCGCGAGCCCCCGAAACGCGAAAGCGCCGGCGGAGTCAGTATCGGCGACCAAGGGTGGGGCCGAGACTGACTCCGCTTCGGGCCGCAGCAGGACGTGGGCGCGAACGCCCCGACTTGCTGCATCTTGAACCTGCCCCTCGAGCGTACTCGTCGAGTCGACTTGCCGGCTTGCCTCGCCTGATCGTGCTTGTGCGGACACGTACCCGGACGCGCTAGGCGTTGCTTTGGTCGTTCCACTTGCTCGACTACCGCCGAGCAGCAGACCACACAGCACGACCGCCGCGCAGGCCAGTGCGCCCACGAGCCAGCTCCGATTCAGGTTCAACATGTCTTTACCAGCTCGCGCGGAGCGCTAGTAGCAGGCCACGCCGTTGTAGCTGCCAAGGCTCTCGATGATGTCAGCCTCGGTGCCAGAGGCATCGCCGAACAGGCGCACGCCGCCGCTGAGGTATACCGGGCCGGCGATGCCGTGCTGCCCTGCGATTTGCCGCGCAGTGGCGCACCACTGCGCGCGCACGATGGACTCAAAGCCGAAGTACGCGGTCGCGTTGTCCATCACGTGGATATCGGTGTCGGTCGGGGCGATACCGCAATGCAGGCTCCAGTACGAACCGCCGCCGTTCGGTATGGTGTCGAACAAGCCGTGCGAGTAGAAGGCCGACGCGCACTTGTACGCCTTCGAAATCGCGCGCTTCTTTGCCGTCATCCGTCCGTCGGCGTTGTCACCACCACCGTAGCGGCCGGTGGCCCAAACGTAACGCCAGCTGTACTGAATATCCGTCGCGTTGCCGATCACGCGCAGTACCTTGCCCGACCCATCGGTGATGGTCGTACTTTGCCAAACGTATTTACCGTTTGCGTCGCGCGAAACGGACGCTTCCGAGCTCCCTGCGCCGAGCAGCAGAGCCGAGACAGCAGCCAAACCCAACCAGCTTTTGTTCTTCATGCGGTTACCTCTCCAATCGCTTCGAGACGAAGCTCACTCCGGTCGGTACGTAACGTGTGCAGCGGATTCCTAGGCACCCGCTCGAACGATTTGCGCAGGCAGGCCTGCTCGCGCCGTTTTTTGCTGGGCCCGCAGATCTGCCAGCCATTCGGTCGGACCTTGACGCTTCCGCGCGCTCCGGGCACTCACTCGTGCTGATGACTGCGCGTTGGCGCTGGGTCTGGTTCGCCTGTTGGGCTGCGTGGCCGCCGGTCGTGGCCTGTGGTCCAGCACCGCGCACGGTTGCCGAGCCATCGCGTCCGGTTGCTTCCGCGGCACAGCCGGTTGCAAAAGGGCCAAGCGCGGCAGCGCGCGTGCCCCAAGCGGCGCCAGCAATGCCCGGCATCAACGTACCGGCCATCAAGGTCAACACCGTTGGCTACGCGACGAACTGGCGCAAGCTGGCCATCTTCAACGTCGCGCCCCAAGCGGCGGTGCTGAAGGATGAAGCGGGCAACACCGTGTTCACCTTCGCAGCATCGGACACGGCGTTTCGCGGGGTCGATGCCGCCTCGCTGGATCCGGTTTGGCAGGCCGATTTTACGGCGTTCAAGACGCCGGGGCGCTACTTCATCGAAAGCGCAGGCGCAAAATCGGACGTATTCGCGATCGGCAGTGGGCTTTACCGCGAAGCCCTGCACGGCGCGCTCAAGCACTTCTATTTTCAGCGCTGCCGCACCGGGCTGTCTTTGCCACACGCGGCTTGGAACGGCGACGAATTTACCCGCAAAGCGCCCTGCCACGTGCACGCCGATGTTGCCTGGGATTACGCTGATTACCCGCAAAAGCGGCAAAAATGGCCGGTAGAAGCCGGCTGGCACGACGCTGGCAACTACTCGCAATACGTCGCCTCGACGGCCCCCACTGCGCAGGCGCTGTTGACTGCATTCGAACGGCACCCGCAACTGTTCAACGACGCTGACGGCAACCTTCCCGAATCGGGCAACAAGCTACCTGACATTTTGGACGAAGCGCGTTGGGGCCTGCGCTGGGTCTTGTCGATGCAAGAGCCTGCGACGGGAGCCTTCCGAGCGCGGGAGAGCGTTTACGATTGGGACGAGGGCAAGCCCGAGCTCGATCGCAAGCCGCACTGGGTCGCCGGCATCGGGACGGCCAGCACCGCCAAGGCCGCCAGCGTGTTGGCCGTCGCGGCGCGGGTATACAGGGCATGGGACGCGCCCTTTGCGGCCCGCTGCGAGCGAGCCAGCCGTGCCGCTTGGGCATTTCTCGAGCAGCACCCCGAGCGCATTTTGGTCGATGCTAAAGGCAGCGGGCAAAGCCTCTGGGACGACAGCGCCGAGTACCGTGAAAGCGGCGCGCGCTTCCTGGCTGCGGTGGAGTTGTGGCGCAGTTTTCGGCTGCCGGCCGCGCTCGAAAGCGCCAAGAAGTTGCTGGCTGACCCCGAAACGCAGCCCAAAAAGTTCTTCGACGGTGCCTGGGCGGACTTGAGCCGGTGGGGGCTGATGGAGCTGGCCTTAGACGACAAGACGCCTGTCCCGCTGCGCGAGGAGGCGAAGCAACGCTTGCTGGCTGCCGTCCAAGGTGCGCGCGCGCAAATCGAGAGCCATGACGGCTACCGCTGCGCCTCCACCCCCGGCGACTACTACTGGGGCCACAACTCGAACTTGCTGGAGAAGGCGCACCAGCTCGCGATCGCGCTTCAGCTCGATCCGTCGCGCAGCTGGCTACGCGAAGCCTTGCGCGACCAATGGCACTGGATTTTGGGCCGCAACCCCAACGGTTACTCGATGGTGACGCGCATCGGCAAAGGGCCCGAGCGCCTCTATCATACCGAGTGGGGCAACGTGAAGGGCCCCGTCCCTGGTTACCTGCTCGGCGGACCCAACGCTTCCGAGATGGGCTTTCTCGCGCCTGGCGCGCCCGCCAAAGCGCTGCTGTGGGACAACCCCGCGCCGCTGCGCTCTGGCTTGCCTGCACACAGCCTGTGGCACTCGGAACAGAGTGACCTGTGGGACGGCGGCTTCGTTGCGGAGCGCGAAACAGCGCCGGGTTGGTGGGCCGTCACCGAGCCCGATATCTATTACAACGCGAACCTGGTTTTGGTCGCCGCCGAGCTGCAAGACTGAGTGGCGCAGCTCAGCTCCGCTCGCGTCGCCACTTGCGCGCGCTCTTGCTACCGCCGCCGAGCAGACCGACGTCGATGAAGAGAGCGAGCAGCACGATGAGCCAGCCCAGCGGCGAGAGCTGACCGGCGCTGGCGAGGGAGTTGTGGCTAAAGGCGAAGGCCAACGTGGTGAGCGGCAGAAAGAAAAAGCCGAGCAGTGGCAGCAGCAGGCTGTCGTACGCGCGATGGACGTAGTTGCCGCCGAGCAGCCACACCAAGAACAACGCGAAGCGTGGAAACGAGAGAGCCAAACAGCCCATCAAGCACGGCATGCCTTCACTTAGTGCCATTGAGCGGCTTCGGCCACCCGCCGGGCAGGCGAATCGAAACATCAGTGAAATCGAAGAGTTGCGGCGGCGACGCCTAAGGACACACGAGTTTGAGCCGTTCGGAAGTGTCCACGGCATTGAAGAGAACGGTCCATTTCAACTCGTCGGCCGCTGGTACGATTGAAAGCATGCACGCCTCTGAGCAGTTCCAGCTCCCTCCGGAGGCCAATCTTCTCCGTTCTTTGGCCAATTGTGCCTGCCGCAAGGTCTTTGCTGTCACCACGCTCGGAAAGCGCCACTACCAATGAAAAACGAAGCCCTCGATCAGGATTCCTCCTTGGCAGGCGCGGACGCGGCGCGCGGCCTTTTGGGCAAGCCGCGTATCAAAGGCGACTGGCTCGAGCGCATCAACAATTACTACTGGGTAAACAACCTACTGCGGCTCCATCAAGAGCTGCCGTTTTGGATCCTGCACTGGGACGGCAAGAAGGGCCTGACCTGGATGGATCTGAACGAAGTGGTCGGGCGCATCCAACCGTTCCACTTCGAAATTCACTTCGGCAAAGAGGCCAAGCGCGACGACTACTACTGGGAGTCGCTGAAGCGCGCGGGCCGTGACCGTGAGTTCGTTGTCGGCGAGCTGATGGGCTTCAACGATTTTTTCTACGCGCTGCCGGCCGATCCCAAGGGGCGCACCTTCCTGTACGGCGGCCAGTTCCTGACCGAGGAACTAGACTGGGACGGCATTGCTTGGCGTTGGCGTGAGCTGACGGGCCAGCTACCGGCCAGCGCCAATCCCGATTTCATGCGCTTCGTGCGGATGGCGCTGCGCATTCCGGTCATTGAAGCGCCGGTGTTGAAGGCGATTGAAGAGTTTTTAGGCCTGTTTTCCGAACTCGTGACCACCGACCACGCCGACGTGCGGTTGCACGAGCGGGTGAAGAAGCTGAAGCGCGAGGTGTTCGATCGCGCCTGGCCGAACAACGACTGGGTCGATCGCGCGACCAGCTCGGAAAAATTTCTGCTCACGCCCTGGTACCACGAGGGCAAGCTGGAAGACTGGCGCAGCGAAGAAATGGGCGTGTGCCGGCTGCCGACCACGAACATGACACTGATGCCCGTGTACCCGAAGAACCAGACGTTGGACCCGGTGCAAACGATGGTGCAAAACGCGCAGATACAGCGCGCGTGCATCCGCTTCGCCAGCCAAATGCCGGAGACGGGCGCCAACCGCTTGCAAGACTACGGTGTTTCGATTTTGACGTCGGCGGCGCCGGGTAAGAGCGCGGCGCGCGCCAAGCTCGAGCTGCGCGAGCGCGCGCAGAAGCTACAGGCCTTCGTGAAAGAGACGTTCGACGTCAACACCGTGGTCGGCATCGGCCGCACGCTGCCGCCGGGTGAGCCGCTGTATCCGTCGCATCACGACGCCGTCTTGGCGCTGCACTTGTGCGTGCAGCTCGAGAAAGACATCCTTTTCTACGACGAGAAGGGCACCACCAAAGAAGGCATGCGCTACTCGCTGTTGAACCGCGCCGCGGCCGACTTGTCGGATGCGTTCGACCGCGTGGCCATGGACGAGATCAAGCTGGCGAGCGATCAGTACGTGCGGCTCGTGCTGGTGTGGTCGACGGAGCGCATCGAGGTCGTGCGCAGTCAGTTCTTGTCGATGCTGTTCACGCTGATCAAAAGCATTCAGAAGCGCCACCTGCTGCGGAACGAGGTCGCCGAGCACTTGGCCGACGACCTGAGCCAAAAAATCGAAGAAGCCCCCAGCGTCTACCGCGTGATCGAAACTTTCAAGGATGCGTTGGCGCGCCTCAGCGTGTTCGCCTCGCGCGCCCTCGAGGGGCCGAAGAGCATGCGCCTCGACACGACCCTGCAGTACCTGAAGGACAACTTTGCCGAGCCGCTACGGCTCACCAGCGTGGCGCGCAAAGCCGGCTTCTCGGTGCCTGCTTTCAGCCGCATCTTCAAGCAGGCTACGGGCACTTCGTTCCTGGTTTACCTGCGCAACATTCGTGTCGAGCACGCCAAAATGCTTTTGCGCACCACGACGCTGTCCGCCGAGCAAATCGCCCAAGCCTGTGGTTTTCAGTCGCAACATCACTTGATCCGCAGCTTCAAGAAGGTCAGCAAGTCGACGCCCGGCAACTACCGCAAGGACGTGCAGACCCGCGCGACGCGGCCGTCCACGGCTCAAGACTGAAGCCGGTCGGCCGTGGTAGCTTGCCGACGTGGCCGAGCGGGGTGCCGATGGGAAGCTAAGTCCGGGCACGCTACTGGTCGGAGTGCTGTTTCGCCCGGAGCGTTGCTTCGCCGCGCTGAAGGGCGGCCAGGCCGCGCTCGGGCCCTTCCCGGTCTACCTGCTGACGTCGGCGCTGACGGGCGTCGGCTCCCTCCACGGGCTGAGCTCGAGACAACGCGCGCCCCTTCGGTGGGCCGAAAGCAAGTGAACTGCGCGCGTGCGTCGTAAAAATCTCGATGGGACGCCTACTTACCCGGCCTCGCTCGACGGAGTGGAAAGCGTGACTTAACCTTCCCGGCGATGGGAACGTTGGCTTACGGCTTGGTCGCTGGGCTTGGGTGTGTGCTTCTGGGTTGTGGCGCTGGGCCGCTGACCACGAAGGTGGTGGACGCGCCGCAGGGCAGCGGCACCACCTACGGCGCGCCACGCAACCAAATGTATTCATTCGAGGCGGAGCCCGAGCTCGACCAGTTGCGGTTGCACGTGTACCGCTCGGCGCGCTGCGATTTGATTCCGACCGACGTGGTCGCCCGGCGCACCGAGACTTGGAACGGCGATCGCCTGGTCAGCTCCGTGGACCAAGGGCCCGTGCAAGTCGCCAAGCCTGCGACTTCGGAGGTGCCCTGCGACCAGGGTTATGCGCGTGACGTCGAGGTCAGCTTGATCGTGGGCAACGCCACTCACTCCCTCGGCACGACGGACGCCCACGGTTACGTGGGCGTGAATTTGAGCGCCGAGCTGCGCGAGAGGCTGTTCGGCGCCGGCATTCCGCCCAACGCCATGGTGCGCGTGCGCGGACCGAGGGGGCAGCCTGCCCAAGAGGTGGGCATGTTGTCGCTGGCTTCGCTGCGCGACTACGAAGCCGTCACCCTGCGCATGGTCGACGAGCTGAACGCGCTTTTGGCCAAGGGTGGCGACTTGAGCAGCCCGGACATTCAGAAAACCTACGAGCTGTACGAAAAACTGCGGGCCTTGGCCTGGTACGATCCGCGCGTCAAAGCCGTTTCAGCGCGCTTCTGGGAGCTGTTTTTCGCGCGCAAGCAGGTTGAGTCGGCGCAGAACCTTTCACGTAACCTGAAGGCGCTGGACGCCGCCAAGGACTTGCTCAAGGGCGCTGGCGTGGGCGCAATTCCGCTGTTCATGCAAGTTGCAATCAGTAGCCAAGCCTACGACCCGCGCGCACTGGACTGGGCTTCGGGGGAGCTGTTGGGCGCCATCCGGGCCAAGCCGCAGCTGTGCAACAGCTTCGACTGGACCCAGCTGCAGACGTACGGGTTTTTGCCGGCCACGCAGGTAGCCGTCCAGTACTTACGCTTCGCCCAAGGTGACTCGTTCTACGCCCCCATTGCCGGCCGCTGCAGCTTCATCACGCGCGGCTAGTGTTTGTGCGATCGAGAGCGATTCCACAGGGAGACAGGCAGGCGCCGTCTCCCGCCTGCCTGTCTTTACGATCGCAGATTGCCTTAGTCCACGAGCTCCCAGAGCAGCTCGCGACTTTTTGGGTCGAGGGTCGACGGATCCTCGATGCGGAAGACGTCGCCGGCGACGTCTACGATCAGCAGGCCGCCGTCGGGGGTTTCGCGCGGCCAGGTGTCGAGTGCCGTCTGGAATGCGCGTGGACCTTGCGGGGTTTCGACGCTGAAGCAACGCAGCTCGAAGTCTTCCTCGACCGAGTGAACGCGCTGAATTAGGAAGACGAACCCGGCCTCTGACAGCGCTTGCGACAGCGCTGCTTGCGAGGCCAAGTCTAATTCCCGAGGGTCGGAAACGAACGCCAACTCGGCGTTGTCTTCCGTTTGCAGCGAGATGTAGCGCTCCGGGAACGTCCAAGGAAAGCAGCGCCGGAGCTTAACCGGCGCCGCCCGTTCGGCCAACAGCGCCCACAGGCGCCCATCGCGTCGCTTCTCGAGCGCGAGCGATGGCATTGGCGCCGCCGCAGGCTCGGGTAACGAGGGCGAGCAGGGTTCGTTGGTGATTTGTTGAGTCATGGTCGTGGCTTTCGTTTCAGATGGGAAATTACGCTGCCTCGTGCAGCTCCTGCTGAAGCCGGTGCAGCTTGGTGTAGACGCCGTTGGGGTTTGCAAGCAGTTCAGCGTGGGTGCCGTGCTCGACGAGGTTGCCGTCTTGAATCACGAGCAATCGGCTGGCCTTGCGTAAGGTGGACAGGCGATGCGCGATCGCGAACACGGTGCGCCCGGTCACGAGGCGGTCCATCGCCTCCTGAATCTTGCGTTCCGTCTCCGTATCCACGCTGCTGGTAGCCTCGTCCAAGATGAGAATTCGGGGATTTTTCAGCACTGCGCGCGCAATTGACACGCGTTGCCGTTCACCCCCGGACAGCGTGTGCCCGCGCTCGCCGACCACGGTGTCGTAGCCGTGCGACAAGCGCGAAATGAAGTCGTGAGCGTTGGCTACCCGCGCCGCCGCAATGACTTCGTCGAAGGTCGCGTTTGGCGCGCCGTAGCGGATGTTCTCGAGCACGCTGCCTTGAAACAGGTAGGGCTCCTGCAGCACGATGCCCACCTGCTCACGGTAGGGCCCGCTCTCGAGCTGCCGCAGGTCGACGCCGTCGATCAAGATACGCCCACCCGTCACGTCGTAGAAGCGCGTGAGCAGGTTGATGAGCGTGGTCTTGCCGCCGCCTGACGGACCGACGAGCCCGATCAGCTCACCGGGCTCGACCCTGAACGACAAGCCCTTGATGACCTGGCGCACGCCGTCGTACGCGAAGGTCACGGCTTCGAATTCGACCAAGCCCTGTAGGGTCTCCAGCCGTATCGGGTTCGGTGCGTCCACGACCTCGGGCTGGGTATCCAGCACCTCGAATACGCGATGCGCCGAGCTGGTCGCGCGGTGCATGATGCGCGCCACCTGACCCATGACCTCTACCGGGTACATGAACATCGTCGTGTACAGCAAGAACGAGACGAACTTGCCGAGCGAAAGCCCAGGGCCGAACGCGGAGCTCGTGCCCAGCAAACGGGGCAGCGCCAACACCCACACGCACAAGATGGTCACCTCCAAAGCCAGCATCAAACTGGGCCAAAACCCAGTCCAGGATGCGTGGACGCGATTGAACTCGCCCACCACGTCGGCGTTCCGTTCGCTGAAGCGCCCTTGCTCGCGCGGGCCCTGGTTGAAGGCCTTGACCACGCGCATGCCCGGAATCGAGTCGGACAGCACGTCGGTCAAGCGTGACCACTTGCGCCAGACGCGCGTGAACATGCGCTGCATACCGTTGCCGTGCAGATGGATCGCCAGGCACATCAGCGGTACCGGAACGGCCATCACCAGCCCGAGCCGCAGGTCGAGCGAAATCAGCACCGCAGACAGGCCAAACAGTGAGACCAAAGCCAGCGATACCTCGACGACACCGAAGGCCAAGAATTCCCAGATGCGATCGGTGTCCGAGCTGACACGGGTGATCAGTGAGCCGGTCTTCTTGCGTGAGAAGAAGCTCATGCTCAGCTGCTGCAAATGCGCGAATAGCTCGTCGCGCAGATCGCGCGCCACCAATTCGCCCACCACCGCCAGCAACCGCAAGCGTAGCCAAATGCACAGCTTGCTCACGGCCTGCACGACCGCGATGCCCAGCACCGCCAGCCACGCTACGTGCACCACCTCGGCCGCCTTCAGCTCGCCGCTTTGCACCGGGCGAATCACGCGGTCCACGAGGTGCCCGGTTAGAAACGGCGGCACCAAGGCCAGCAGGGTGACCAAGGTGGCCGCCGCCATGCCCCAAATTACGCGAATCTTGTAGGGTTTTAGGTAGCCAAGCAATCGCCACACTACCGCTAGGCGGCGCGTTGACACGAGCGCCTGTGCTTCACGGATCGGCTGCGCCACGCCTTCCAGGTAGGCAACATCGGCTTCGCGTGTGTCGAGCGCGACGCCCTTGGCCACTTGCTCGAGTAGAAACGCCAGGCCCTCCATGCTGCGACGTTGACGATGGGTGAAGCGCACCTCAATGCACGGGCTGGCGTCGACCTCTGCTTCTGCGCCGGAGCTTGGCCTGCCGTAAACGCGCAGCACGTGACACGACAACCCGGTCGCGAGCTCGACTTTGCCAATGCTGGCTCGTCGGATGCGTAAGGGCGGCTCGGCGTCCTCGGCCGTGCCGTGCGCCAGCACGAGCTCGCCGTCGGTCAGCACGAGCCAGTTGCGTGCGAATGAAAGCCGCTCGTCGAGGTCGACCCACGCGTAGGCGACGAGCTCGGCGCCGGGGTGCGTGCCAACGATGCGTTGTCGCAGCGTCTCGGGTAGCCGTGCGGGTTGGTCCGTATAGCGCTCGATGATGTCGTGGTCGGTGAAACGTTGCGTAGTGGTCATGATGACAAGCCTGCAAACCGGAAAACCGGAAAAAAGTGCCGAAAAACAGCCGTGGATACGGCGGGCGCGGCGCCGCGGAAGTCGCGCGGCGCGTCGTTGCTGTCTCGTTCGGAGGAGGCGCGACTAGCGCTATTGGCGGCGCGCGAGCCCGAAGGCTGCGCGCCATGCCAGCGCTAGCTGCAGCACGTCGACCCGAGTCGCCAAGTTGTAGCGACTGCTCCCAAACCAAGAACCGATGCGCAGTTGGGCACCGCAGACCCGACTGCGGTGCAGCCGGGTCGCCATCGGAATGGGTTTTAGGTGCGGATCAACGGCGCTTGCGCCACATACCGCTCACCATGGGTGAGGCGATGTGTGGACGGCAAAGCAGCAGGTAGGCGCCGGAAATCGCGCGGGCTCCGAACGAGCTTTTATTGGCGAAAATATGCATCGGCTACCTCCCAGGTGGGAGCATGTTTACGGCACCTCGCGCGACTTGTCAAATGTCAGACGCGTCGAGACCGAGTCTTGGTGGCCGGCGCTTCGAGCGACTTGGCGCGCGGCTTGGGTTGGCGAAGCTTGGCTGGCTTGGGCATAGCTGCTGTTTTTGAAGGAGATTTGGGCTTCGGCGTTGGCAGCTCGCGCGTCGTGATGCGCACCAGCTCGGCGAGCCATTCGGCGTCTTCGCAGCGGTCTCCGCTGATCAGAAAGCATGGCTTTGCCCCCGGGTACGGTGGAGCTTCTTTCACCTTGCCGATGAAGGCTCTGCCAGCAGTGGTTGGCTTGACGAACAGCTGATCGTCGCAGAACAGCGCGACGATCTTGCCACCGCAGTAGATGCCGAACTCACCGAACATTTTACGCGCCGAAACGTCACCCGCTTCGCACATTTGCTCGACGACGAAGTCGACGTTGGCTTGCTTGGAGGCCATGTGAACCTTCTAGCCCAAGCTACAACCCGCGAGCACGCGCCTTTGCGCAAAGGCACTTCGAGATCGACGTGCTTGCTGAGAAGCGCAAAAACCCCCGAGTTGGGGGCTTGCGGCGCCCCACACGCGCGGATACGCACTGCCGAGGAAACCTTGAAAATGTCCAATCGCTGGGTCTTGTTCGCGCTGTTCGCTGCCGTCGCGTGCAAGGGGAAGGAAGACGCCGCGGCGGAGCCGGCGCGCCCTGCCGCTGCAGATTCGGCTGCGGCCTTGGCGTCGTCGTTCGCTCAGACGGCTGCGGCCTTGGCTCAGGCACAAGCCGCGGCTTCGGTAGCGGGGGTGGCTAGCGCCGTGCCGGTGGTTGCGGCGCCTGCAGCTTCGGCGACTCCGGCGGTGGCTTCGGCGACTCCGGCGGTGGCGGAGGGCTTCTCGGCGGCGCTGTCCAACGAACTGGGGCGACTGGGCTTTTCTACCAGCGCCGCCGAGCTCGTCTCGCTCGGCAAAGAGCGCGGCCTATTGCTCAGCGGCCTGCAGCGCTTGGCAGGGCACCCTGCCGCGCTTTCGGCGATCTTCAACAACGACAAAGTCGTGAACGCGTTCATGAAGCGCGCCGACATGCAGGAGGTCTGTCGCGACGCCGAACAGCTGAAGCAGAAGCTGCTGTTCGTGCTCAGCTCGCCGGCTGCGCGCGCCTGGGTCAACGACCCTGCGTCAATCAAGGCCTTCAGCGGCAGTAAGCTCGGCCAGCAGTTACAAGCCTGCCCGGCCTTCAAGACGCTGGTCCAGCAGCCCAAGGCGATGGCCACCTTGACCAAAGACACGCCGAGCGCGCTCGGCGTGGTGAATCACGCGAATTTCCGCGCCGAGCTGGAGCGCTTGAAGATTCGCCAGGACGCGCCGCCCGTGCGTGTTTCGAGGAAGCCGAAGCAGCGCTAGCCCGGGAACATCGCGAAAAAGGGCGATGCTTCTTGCAGCATGCGCGCGAACGAGGTCCGTTGGCGAGGTCTGCGCGAGGGATTTTGCCGGCTATTCGGGTACTTGTAGGCCGATGCGCCGCATCAATCGAAGCGCGTTGCCTTCGCTGACCGGGCCCTCGCGCAGGCGGTAGTCGAAGGTCATTTCTTGCCCCTTCACGTCCTCGCGCAGATGCACGAGGCGGGTGTGGGTCATTAGCTCGGGCGACAGTCGACACAGCTCCATGTCGTGCGTCGAAAGCGCGCCGAGCGCGCCGCGCTCGAGCAGCTGAGCCAGCATCCAGCGCGCGCCGATTTGCCGTTCGCGCGAGTTGGTGCCATGCAAGATTTCGTCGAGCAGGAACAGCACCGGCAGCGACTCTTCGGTCGCGTCGAGCACGGCCTTGAGCTTGTGCAGCTCGGCGTAGAAGTGGCTGACGCCCTCTTCGAGGGAGTCGCGGATGCGCAAGCTGGTCGCGAGCCGCAAGCTGCCTAGCTCGAAGCGCGTGGCGCAGACGGGGCCGCCCGAGTAGGCTAGCGCGTAGGCCACGCCCAGCGAGCGCAGGAGCGTGCTTTTGCCGGACATGTTGGAGCCGGTGACCAAGAGGGCCGTGCTCTTGCCGGGTAGCGAGACGTCGTTGCCGACGCGGCTTGCGGCTGGTATCAGCGGATGAGCCAGGTTTTCCGCCAGGAAACGCGGCTCCGCCACCAGCGTGGGAAAGCAGAATTTCGGCTCGTCGAAGGCTAGCCCGGCCAGAGACGACAGGCCTTCCAGCTCGCCTAGCACCACGAACCAGTCACGCGCAGCCTTGCCAAAGCGCTGCTGCCAGCGCTCGAGCGTGACCGTGCAATGCACGTCCCAGAGCAGGAACAGGTTGGCGAACGGATAGATCAGACCTTGGTAGCGCAGCTCGAAGTAGCTGACCGCGGCGCGCAGCTGACCCATGGCGCGTGAAGGCGTCGCATTGCCCTGGCGTAGTCGTCCGCGCAGCTCGTCGAGCAGCTCGGCGTCGGCCGTCGAGGTCTCGATGGCCTCGAGCAGCTTGTCGTAGCCGGAGAGGGCGCCTTCTCGGGTGGCGACGGCGGCGAAGGCGGCCTGGGCATCGGCACGCGTCGCGAAGATCACCAGCATCGACAATGCCAGCGGCCCCAACACGTACTGGCCAGGCAAGACGCCGAGCCACGCCGCGCCGACGATCGAAACGTTGACGGCGGCCAGCAAGCGCGCCGCCCAAATCAACCCGGGCTTGCCCAGCAGACGTGGGCTGCTTTCCGCCCACTTCAACAGCGGCTCGGGGTCCAGGGCGGCCGCGACCGTGGGACCGGATTTGCCTCGGGTAAGGGCGCTGGCCAAGGCTTCGAGGTGTTGGCGCAGCTCGAGCTCGGGGGCCAAGGCCTTCACGGCTGCTTGACGCTTGGTGATGAGCGCCTGGTTGGGCTCGGCTAGTAGAGCCTGAGCGAGCGCGCTGCGACCAAAGCGCGTATGCGCGACCGACACGCGTTGGAAGACCGAAGCGCGACCGAACAGATCGAGATCATCGGCCAGCGTGCGCACGCGGCGCGCGGCGCCCTCGTTCGAGGCCCGGCTGGCGACTTCTTCGGTCAAGTCGGCGCCGTCGTCGGGCAGGATACGCGCGTGGCCGGTGACGCGCTGTTGGGCGCGTTGGTTCACGGCTAGCAGTCGCTGCGCGTACGCTTCTTCGCCGCTGAGCACGGCGTGCAAGCGCACCAGCCAAGCGAAGGCTGCAATGCCGAGCACGCCCGTCACGATCGAAGGGTTGCCGCCCTGCGCGGCAGCACCCCAAATCAGCGAGCCGAAGGCGACCAAGAATGAGATGCCGCGCAGATTGCCGATGCGGGCCGAACGCGTCGCGAGCGTTTCGACCTCGAGCGTGAGCTTCTGGATGCGGCTCTCGTAGAGAGCGAAGGGGGAGGTTTCGGTCACGTCGGCGCGTTTAGCCTGGGTTCGGATCTAGCCAGCGGTTGATGACGGCGGCGGCGCGATCGAGAGGCGAGACGGTGTCTATGACGCCGAGCTCGACGGCTGCCTTGGGCATGCCGTACACCACTCCGGCGCCCGGGTCACGACCTGCCGCGTGAAGACCGACTCGTCCGTGACCAGGACCCGCATGCGGCTCACTTCGCGGGCTTATCGAGCTTCCCGAACTTCACCAGCACCGTCGCGCCGACCATGGGCGACTCGGGCGTACCCACGCGGCGTCGATCGATGACTTCCGCCACGCATTGAGCGGCCTCTTTGCTGAGGTTCGTGCGCTTGACGACGCTCACGCCCTCGGCCACGCCTTTGGCTCGCACCAAGAAGCGCACCGACACTTCCCCGGTTTTACCGCTGAGCCCGCCGTTTTTCTGCACGCAGGCGCTGTAGCG
Source organism: Myxococcales bacterium (assembly GCA_043752365.1). GTDB lineage: Bacteria > Myxococcota_A > Polyangia > Polyangiales > Polyangiaceae > PMG-095. The sequence goes on from JAYUYU010000862.1 coordinate 27,834, forward strand.
GTCCTTGGGAGCACCGAGCTTGCCGATGCCAAGCGTGCCTTCGTCGGCTGCAACCGGGCCGACCGTGACTTCGAGCGCCGCCTCGACGTCAGGGGCGGGGGCGGGCTCGGGCTCGGCCGGCGCATCGGGCGCGGTTTCCGGAGCGGTGGTGCCGGGAGCCGGCGTCGCCTCAGGTGCAGGCTTGCTGGAGGTCACGCCCGGCGACGGCGGGGTCGGCTTGGCGGCGGCAACGGGTGCGGGTGCAGCGCTGCGCAAGGCCTTGGCCTCCTCCTCGGAAATGCAACGCACCACCATGCCCTTGCCGTTACCGACGCGACCCCACGCGCACGCCGGATCGTACGGGTAGCGCTTCAGTAAGGCTTCCTCGGCTTCAGCGAGCGCGACGGCGCCCGTGGCGAGCGCGGCAAAACCCAACAGGATGGCGACGGGGCGTTTCATGTAGGCGAATGTATACCCGCGGCTGCGACCGGCCCAAAAATGGGCAACCCCCGCCCCCCGCGGCAGCGTCATCTCGTCAAGTTTTTGCGGCAAAATTCTCTGTGCGGAGGCCGCTGCACGGACCGCGACGGCGGGTGCAGACGCCGGCGGTCGTGGTAACGAGGCGGGCGCGCAAGGCTCTTGGAGGAATGGTCTCGATGCTCACGTTGAAGCAGCCCATCGATCGCGGGGACGGGAAGTTGGTGCTCGAATTCGGTTCGACCTACTTCGAGGTAACGCCTGGGCACGGCGCGCGCATCAGCTCGCTACGCCACGCGGGAATCGAGCTGCTCATTTTGACGGGCGCCTCCAACTACGAAGACGCCGTCGGTTCCACGTTTTGGCCCAGCCCCCAGAGCTGGCGCTGGCCGCCCCCGGCGGAGATTGACAATCACGCCTACACGGCGCTGGTCGATGCCAGCGGCGCCATTGCCACCGAGAGCAAGGCAAACGCCGACACTAGCCTGCGGGTCTCCAAGCGCTTCCTCGCCAACCTGGCGCGCGAGGCGGTGGAGATTGAGTACGCCATGACCAACATCGGCGCCGCTGCGGTGTCGTGGGCACCTTGGGAGATTACCCGCATGCCCGCGACCGGGCTCGGGTTCTGGCCGACCGGCGGCGCACCCTACGGCTCGCAGCCGCTCCAAAGCCAAACTGGCCAGGGGCACACCTGGTGCGACCCGACCCAGACCGAAGGCGAGGGCAAGCTGTTCGCCGACGGCGCCGGCGGCTACCTGGCTTACCTGGTAGGTGACCGTCTGCTCATCAAGCAGTTCCAAGACCAGCCGGCCAGCGCGGCGGCGCCCAACGAGGCCGAGATTGAGCTGTATGTAAACCCCGACCACAGCTACCTGGAGGTCGAGAACCAGGGCGCCTACGTCAGCATCGCGCCCGGCGCGACGGTGCGCTGGAAGGTCGTTTGGTACGTGCGGAAGCTGCCACCCGGTGTGGTACCGAGCGCCGGCAATCCGGATTTGGTTGCATTCGTGGCGCAGACGCTAGAGTAGTGCGGCGCGCGTCGCCCCTAGCCGGGCCGCGCCCCCAGCCGTTCTAGTCGAAGTGGTCGCTCCTGCTCCCAGTTCTGTCGCTGCTGAAGCGGTGCTCACCTTTCTCGAAAGCGTTGGGCGCCGTTCTGAGGCCGAGTTCTATTTGCGGATGTTCCACGGGCTCCCGAAGGAGAGCTTCGCGGTCATCGTGCCGGGCGGCCCGGTCGTACGCTCTGCGTTGGGCTCGGTCGTCGAGCAGCTGCGGTTCTTGGCAGACTTGGGCCTGTACACGACGCTGGTGCTGGGTCTCTTCGATCCTGACTCCGGCGCGACTAGCTCCGAGCGGCTCGTGAAGCGCTTGCCGGCGGCGTCGCTTTCGCCGAGCCCTCACGAAATGTCGGAGCCAGGCCTCTTCGAGGCTGTGCGCGACGAGCTGCGGCGCGAGCGCATTCCGGTTTTGCATTTCCGTCGGATCGAAGGCGAAACCGTGGAGCAGCGTCTGACGCAGCTCGGCGAGCTGGTGCACAAGCTCGGCACGCGCAAAGTGGCGCTTTTGCGCCGTCGCGGCGGCTTCCGTCCGCTTGCCGGCAAGCGCGCCGACCCCCAGCTCAGCGTCGAGGGCGGTCGTATTTCGATCGTCAACCTGACGACCCAGCGCGACCGCATTGCGCCCGGCTTGCTCTCCAAACGCGATACGGAGCTGTTGACCGCCAGTGATCGGCTGATTCAACTGGCGGAGCCGAACCCGCTGTTGATCAGCATCACGTCACCGCTGAACCTGCTCAAGGAGCTGTTCACCGTCAAAGGCGCAGGCACGCTGGTCAAGCGCGGCAGCGCGGTCGAGAGGCACACCAGCTACGCCACGCTCGACGTTCCACGCCTGCAACAGCTGCTGGAGACTTCGTTCGGCAAGGAGTTGGCCCCAGGCTTTTTCGACCTTCCGCCGCTCTCCGTTTACATCGACGCCTCCTACCGCGGCGCCGCCATCGTGCACGATGCCTACCCGGCGCCGTACTTGAGCAAGTTCGCGGTGCAGCCCGAGGCGCAAGGCGAAGGCATTGGTCGCGATATTTGGGAGGTGCTGGTGCGGCACCACGCCGAGCTGTTCTGGCGTAGCCGCGCGGACAATCCGATTGCGTCTTGGTACCTCAGCGTGTGCGACGCCATGGTGCGGCGCCCGGCTTGGCAGGTCTATTTCCGCGGCCTTCCGGTGGAGCTGATCCCCGAAGCCGTCGCGCAGGCCGAGAAGCGTGGCGCGGACTTTGCGGCGCCCAGGGAAGCCGCCCTGCCCGAGCCCGCCGAGACGGCGCTGCCAACCCCGCCTGAGACGCTAGGGCTGGCAACACCCGAGGACGCCGCCCTGCCCGCAGCTTTGGTCGACGACCAGCCCGACAAATAGCCCTTTGCCGGCTTCGGCCTCCGGCTATGCTGATCGCTTCGGGAATGCCGCAGCCGACCGATCCTCAGTGCGGGCGCTCTGGGCCGCCCACTGAGCGCGTGTGGGTGCGGTATGGCGCGTTGGTTGGAGCCTGGCTGCTGCTCGCGACGACGCGCTGCACCTTTCCCGAATACGAGACGGGCCCGAGCGCTGGCGGGGTGCCCGGCGTGGGCGGAGCGGGCGCGACAGCGTCCGGCGGCGGAGCAGGCGGCTTGGTGGGTGGTACGCAAGGCACGCTGGCTGGCGCTGGCAACGAAGCGGGCGCCGCAAGCCCCGAATGTGCGCCCGAGCAATGGCCCGTGGAGCACTGCAAAGCGGGTTGCCTGCGGCACTACCCGGACCATTGCTACGACGGTGAGACCAGCGGCGACGAGGTCGCAGCAGATTGTGGCGGCAGCTGCCAAGGCTGCACGTTGGAACCTTGCACCAGTGACGACGACTGCCTTTCGTCAGCGTGCGTGGCTGGCGCGAACGGAAGCGCTTGCGCGGCGCCGCTCAGCGTCACGTTTGCCGCGCACGAGACGAGCCCCGTCGTGGGCAGCACCAGCTGGTCGATCACGCTTGGCAATGACGAGCCGGTGGGCGGCAAGGCCTATGCTTTCAAGGGCCTAAAGCTTCGCTACTACTTCGATCGCAGCAGCATCGTCGAGCCGCTGCTGGTGCGCGCCACTCAGTCGAACCTGCGGCTGGCTACCGGTGAAAGCAGCGCGCTCGGCAAGACGTCGTGGTTGGTGGAGCGCGAGGAACGCACGCCGAACACCGTGTACGACGCGTACGTCGAGGTCGGCTTCGGCGACGCGGGCGAGCTGTTTCCCGGCGATCACATCGACCTCTACCAGCAAATGTTGACCGGGGACCCAGGGCGGTCGACCTTCGATCAACGCGCCAATTACTCTTACACGGGCGTGCCCCAAACGCCGTGGCTGCGCGTAACGGTGTTCTATCAGGGTAAGCTTTTGTGGGGGCTCGAGCCGTTGCCGGCCAATCCGCGCGCGTGCTTCGCGCGGGGCGTGAACCTGAACGGACCCGCTGTGGTCATCGACCAACAGCCGTGGGAGGCGGCGGCGGAAGCCATGGTGACCAGCAGCGGCTCGAGCGTCAGCCAAGGCTCGATGCCGTTTCCGACCGCGTCGGGCGGCCTTGCAACCATGTTGACCAGTGCCACACGTTTGCAAGCAGGCAACGAGCTGAGCTTGCCCACCGAGAACGGTACCTACCTGCTCTACCTGTACGCCGCTTCACCAGGCACGGACGCTGAGGCGAGCTTACTTACGGTCCAGGGCCTGGAGCCCGACAGCTCCAGCGCGTTTAGAGCGCAGGCGTCGGATGGCGGCCAAGCTTGGGCGCGCCTGGGTCCGTATCGCGTCGACGTCACGACCAACAAGCTCACCGTGGGTGTCAGCAAGGGCGGCATCAACTTTACCGGCCTTGCGTTGTGGTACCCGCACTAGGGCTGGTGCCCGTCGGAGCCTGGGGTAAGGTTCCGCACCCGTGTTTTACGTCTTCCTGCTCGGTGTCGCGGCTGCCGGTGGCGTGATTTATCTGTTCATTGCCAGCCTTTACCCCGGCCTGAAGGAAGAGCGTTTTGGCGTGCTCGAGCCGCTGCCGCCCTTGGGCAAGTGGCAGCTGGACGTAAAGAGCGAGAGCGGACGCGCCGCGGCAGCCGACGGCAAGAAGCTGGAAATGCGTTTCTTGTTCGAAGAGGGCGGCATAATCAGCCCTGGCAAGCTGCTGCTGCAAAGTCGCCTGCGCGACGCCGCCAGCAACGAAATTCTGCGCGCACTACCCGACCAAATCATCAAGCGAAAGCGCATTCGCCAAGTCGTGAGCTAGCGTGCCAGTGCGGAAGCCTACGGCTTCTCGTGACTCATCAGCCAGGCGTAGATGTCGTTGGCTTGGTTGCTCTGGTCGTAGGTCATGGTCCATGAGTCGTGGCCGACGCCCGGGTAGGTGGTGAGCTTGACGTCGACGGCCGTCGGATTCGTGCAGGCCTTCAAGCTGGCGACGGGGCCGGTCGAGCCCTCGATGCTCACGCTCGCGTCCAGGTCGCCGTGGAACGCCCAGATTGGCACCTTGCCCAGATTGCAGCCGGCCTTCGTGAAAGCCGGGCGGCCGTCACCGCAAATCAAGACTGCGGCGGCGACGGTCTCGTTGCTGTGCTCGCCCAGGTAATTCCAGCTGCCGATGGCCCCGCAGCTCAAGCCGGTTAGGTAAACGCGCTTCGGATCGATGTCGTAGTTGTCGAACGCGAACGTGAAAAAATCGTCCATTTGGTCCGGCGTGGGACAGCCGCTGCCCGTATGCTGCACCGACAAAACGACGAACTTGCGCTCTTCCGGCCACTTGTCGGCTTCGATCAACTTCGGCGGACCGTGCACCGCGACCTTCTGCAGCTCATTCATGCCGTTGCCGTTTTCACCGACGCCGTGTCGAAATACGAGCAACGGATAGAGCGCGCCGTTGCCATAGTGCGGCGGTAGGTACTCATAGTAGCCAGCGGTGTTGCCGCCTTTGGAGCCAATCGGTCGCGCCGTGTGTCGGCCCGAAGCAGGCCCGGCAGGGGCGCCGCCATTCGGATCGATGGTCACGCCGCCGGCGCTACCGCCCATGCCGCTAGCGCCGCTCCCGCCCGTGCTGGCACCCGCGCTGCCGCCCAGGTTTGCGCCACCCGAGCCGGCTGCGGTCGCGGTACCAGCGCTGCTGCTGCCGGTGCCGCTCGCACTGCCGCCAGCGCTCACGCCACCGCTTCCGCCGATCCCGGCGGGCGTGTCCTGCGAGCCTTCGTCCGCGAGGGTGCAACCGAGCGACAATGCGCACACCACACCCAGGAGTCCGCGAGCGGCCAACGCGAAAGGCATGTCCCAATGGTCGGCGCTAGCGCGCGCTCGCGCAAGCGCGGCCCCCTGAAGCACGCACAAACCTGCCTGCTAGCCGAGCTCCGGCGAGTGTCGCGCTCGCTTCACACCAGTGGTCAGACCACGACACCCTGAGGCCCATGTCTAGTCGCTCGAGACCGGAGGCAGCCGTAAGTGCTCGTAATTGCTGATAGCTGGGCCTTGGCAGGCTTGTTGCTGTAGTGCTGCCCTCGTGAGGCCGCACAACACCTACAGAGTGGGAGTCAGGGTCGCTGCGCTGCTTGCCAGCTTATTCGCCTCGAGCGCCGGTTGGGCGCAGCAAGACCGCGAGGCAGTCGAGGGACACGTGGTCGAGCTGTCGGACGGCGACATCGTCGTCGATCTCGCGCAGCAGCGCGGTGCGACCGATGGGGCCGTCGTTGAGCTTTGGCGTCCCTTGGCCGTCAAGCACCCGGTCACCGGTCAAGTCATCAACGACCGGTTCTTGATTGGGCGACTCAAGCTGGTGCAGGTAAGGGACGCGCTGTCGTTGGCGCGCGCCGACGGCAAGCTGGCTCGAACGCCGCAAGCCGGTGACGTGGTGATCTTGCGCTCGAAGAAGCCTCTGATCGCGCCCAGGCCACCGGCTGCGGCGCCCGACACGGCGCAGTCCGCAGCGCCCACAGGGGTTGCGGCCGTTGCGCCGACCAGTCCGCCAACACCCGCATCGCCCACGACGGCGCCTGCGCCCTGCGACGACGCCAGCAAGTCTGCGTGTGACGTCGACGCACAGGACGTCAGCAAGCTGTTCGACGGCTTGCGCGGCCAGAGCCCGCGAACCCGCATTCTAGCCTACGAAGCCTTCGTGACGCGGCGGCCCAAGGGGCGCTACGCCATCGTGCTTTACGAGGAAGCGCAGCAGCTGCGAAAGTTGGTCGGTTTGTTGTCGAGCGGCGAGCCCGTCGAAGTGACGCCCACCCGACGTAGCTTTCGAGCGCCCAACGACGCGTTGGCCGGAACCGGCTTGGAGCTGGGTGTCGAGCTGGAAAACGCCGTCGGCGCCGTGCTTCACTCGCGCAACGAGGGCGAGGTCGCGTACGTGTCGACGCCCCTGCAACCGGCCGGCGATGGCTACTTCACCGTGCACGTGCCGGGCGAGCGCGTGCGCCCTTCGCGCCTCGAGTATTTCATTGAGGCGACGACGCCTTCGGGTAAGGCCGTGGCGGTGGTGGGCGAGGCCGATGCGCCGTTCCGCTTGCCGATCGATGCCTTGCCGGCCCCCAAGCCTCCCCAGCGCCGGGACGCTACCGTCAGCGTAAGTAGCGACTACGCCGACTGGAACAACTTCAAGGGCAACGACAAGGTTTGGCAAACCGAGGGCTTTGTCGGCATGCGCTTGGAGGACAAGGGCATCCGCGCAATTCGTACCGGTTTTGGCGTCTTTCGCGGTGTCGGCGGTTCGTTGCGCGAGCTCGATCAACTCAAACTGGGCGGCCGCGCCGTGGGCCTTACGTACGGCTACTTGGAAGGGGAGCTCGGCATCTCGCATTTCACGGGCATCATCGCGCGCGTGGTGGTGGGGCTGGAGGACAACGGGGTTTCGGGCGGCGCGCAAGCGTTGCTGCGCCTGGGCAACGATCGCGAGACCAACCTGCAGATTGGCGGCGAAGTGCTTGGCAGCGTGGGTCTGCGTGGCATCACCCAGCTCGAGCTCAACAGCTTCGAAAAGGTGCCGGTCATGTTCCGCACCGAGGTCACCAACCAGCCCGCCGGCGTGAGTCGCCGCGGCGAGCAGGTCAGACCCGGTGACGCGGGCGCCTCGCAAGACCTCACCTCGCATGATCAAGGTGAGGTCGGTGCGCGGGCTATCGCTCAGGTGGGCTACCGCTTTTTGCCGACGCTGGTGATCGCCGTGCGTGGCTCGTACCAGGGTCGCACCATCAATCATGCTGGGCCTGGCTTTGGAGGAGCGGTGTCGTACCAATGGTGACCATCGTGAAATATCGACGCTGTTTGACTGGCTTGTCGCTAGCGGTGTGCTTGAGCGCGCCCGCCTGGGCCGACGAAAAAGCGCCCAGCGCGTTTACGGGGCAGCCTAGCGTGGCGGCCAGCGCGCGCCCCAAGCTGCACCACAGCCCACTGACCTCCGTCCCGGCGCGGGAGCCGCTGTTGGTGACGGCCAGCATCGAGCATCCGGAGCTGGTGAAGCGCGCGTTGCTGGTTTACGCCACCGAGGGCGCGCCTGCTCAGCGAGAGGTCGAGTTTCGGCGGGGTGCGACCGAGTACGTCGCCGAAGTACCTGCGGCCGAGCTTCTACCGCGTTGGCTCGGCTATTCGTTGGAGCTGGAGCTGCTGGACGGCACGCGCCAGGTCGTGTTCGCCAGCCGAAAAAAGCCGCACCGCGTCTCGGTTCCGGAAGAGTTGATGGACGCTCGCGAGCGCGCCCTGCACCAGCGGCTGGGTGGGCGCCGCTCGGTGTTCTCGGCTTCGGCGGACTACGTCGACTTCGGCACCAGCAGCGCGCAAACCGTCGATGCCTCGGGCAACTTGGTCGGACACGACGTGCGCGACCACTACTTTCGCATCGAAGGCGGCTACACCTACCGGCCGCTGCGCTTCGTCACGGAGTTTAGCCTGCGCGCCGGCGTCGTTCGCGGCAAGTCGCCAGTTCCGTTCGACGACGGCAGCGACAGCAGCGCTGTGAAACCGAACGACCCGTTCGCGGTTGGCTTGAACTACGGCGCGCCTTCGGTGCGCCTACGCTTGGCCGACATTTTCCATCTGGAAGGCGAGTTCTTGACCAGCGTGACCGAGAAGGGCTTTTCGCTCGGGGCTGGCGCTGCCGTGCTGATCGGTGACCCCTACGGCGGAAAGCTCACGCTGGGCTTCGAGAGCATCAAGACCTTCGGCACGCGCTTCTGGAGCCGCATGGACATTCCGGCCAGCGGCCGGTTGATGTTTTCGCCCATCATCGAGATCGCCGACATGCCCCACGCCAACAAATTCGGGGTACGGCTGCTGGGCGAGCTCGGCTTCGATGTGGGCGGCGGCTTCACGTTGGCAGCGCGCGGTGGCTATCAAGCGCGCTTGTTCACCGAGGGCGGCGCCAGCGGCGGCGGCACGCTGGCCTACGCCTTCTAAGCCCGATGAAGGCTCAGGGCCGCACGGGCGGAGCCGCATCGGCCTGGCCTGCGGCAGCGCCTGGTTTTTCCCCGGCCGGCGCTGTGGCCTTCTGGCGCTCACGCTCTTCGCGCTCCTTTTTGCGCTTCTTCCGGCTTTGCTCGTCGTCGGGCGGCGGGCGGCCGACGTCGTAGCTGGTAACTTTGGTGGAGGGGGTGGAGCCCTCCGGCTTCCAACGAAAGGCGCGCGGCAGCATGGGCCTACCGAGCGCGTACAGCACGCTCGTTTCGTAGCTTGCCATGGGTGGTGCGGCGCCGCCGGCGCGATGCACGAACGCTGGGTGATGCGAACCGCGATCAAGCTCGACTACGTCTTGGCAGCCAGCGCGCTGCAGCCCGGTAGCCAAAGTGTCGCTGGAGTCGTGCTTGGACACCGCCACCACCACGGCGCCGTCGGGCGCTAAGCACAGCGCACCGCGTTGGCGCAGCTCGCCACGCTCGCGCGCGCGTGACTCGAGCGCGTCGTCTTTCAGCAGCAAGGGCAGCTGCACGGCGTCTTCGTCCGGCTGCAGCTCGGGCGCGCCGCCTTGGACCAAGCGCAGCTCGCCGCGTTGATTGGCGATCAGCGTGGCATAGGCGGTGCGCAGCTGCACCGTCGGCGCGGCGCCGAAGCTCAAGCCGTAGCGCGTGGAGTCGGTGGTGTGCCCGAGCCCGACCGCGGCCAAGACTTCGTGCGCTTCCTTCTCGTCGAGCGAGAGCTTCACGCCCTTGCTGCCCCAGGCGCCCGGTTCCTTCGAGCCCGCCCGCAAGCGCAGCGCGACGTGGCCTTTCTCGAAGCGGGTCAGTTGTACTTCGACGCTGCCAATCGCGAGCTTGGCCCCGAAAATACCGGTCATCCACGCGGGCGGCGGCTGCGCGCCGGCGTCGGACGACCAGTCGATGTCGGCCTGCTTGGGCGGCGCCGCGTCGCGCACCATCACGTAGAAAAAATCCTTTGGCGCGCCGCGTAGGTACTTGTCGAGCGCGATCTTCATGCCCGCATCGGCGATGCGCAGCTCCGCCTTCCTTTTGAAGGGGTTGAGCACGTCCATGAAGACGAAGCCGGTGTGAGCCGGGTTCATGTCCAAGTGAATGCCGTAGGAGCAACCGGCCTGGCGCAAGGCCTTCCCCAGCGTAGCGCCGTCGATTTCATCGCCCCAGGCGTAGTAAAGGTGGCCGGCTGAGGTGACGCAAATGGCCGAGCGGTGCGTCATCACGCTTTCGCCCTCCAGCTGCCAGCCCCACAAGTTGCGCCCGGTCGGGTTGGCGACGCCGTCTTCCACCAGCGGGTCCAGGTTTTGCCGGAACGACTCGATGTTCTTCGGGATTTCGGAGGCGTCGGGCCAGCTGCCGAGCCCGACCTCGCCGGTGTCGGTCACGACCACGCTGGCGCCCCCTTTGACGGGCGGCAGCAGCACACGACGGTTGACCATCATGCCGTACGCACCGTGCGTGGTCTTGAACGCGCCGTTGAAGGTCGCGACGATACGCCGGTACTTGGCCGGATCAGCGGGCAGGCGGCCGTCGCCGGGCGGGCCGATGGTCGGCTTCGGGTCCTCGAAGCCCGCCTGCATGCCTAGCTCGAGCTGGCGCATGTCGAGCGCGATCAGCAGCACCTTGGAGTAAGGGCGCTTCGGATCGGGACGGATGGTGGTGCGGTAGAAATAGGGCGGCGGCTTTTCAGTGCCGGCGGGCAAGCCCTGCATCGGCTTCAAGAAGCCGTAGCTCACTGCCTTCCATGCGCCTTCGGTGGGCTTGGCATCTTTCCAAATGGAGGGCACGTGGGGCGGCGGCCAACTGTCGGCCGCGTCCGTGAACGCCGAGGCGTCCAGCACGCGCGCCACGACGGCGTTGTCCGGGTCGGCTTTCAGCTCGCTGCCGGCCTTGCTGGCAAACAGCGAGTAGGCGGCGCGTTTGAGCTCGTCTTGCGCCCCGAACACCACCTTCTCGAGCCAGGCAATCGGCGCGGGCCCTACCTCCGCGCGCAGCGTGTCGACCAGCCAGTGCACGAGTGGCTTTCCACCGTAAACTTGGGGAATGGCGCGGGCCGCGTAGGCTTCGCCGCCTTCGAGCCCCGACAGCTTGCGCGACGCCACGTCGAAGCGAAGGCCTCGCCCTGCAGCGCCGAAATCCACCGTCAACTTCTCGTGCTGCAGCGACAGGCGCGCGTGCTCGGCCGGTACGTCGAGCACGATGTCGGTGCGGCCGATGCCGCGCAGCGTGCCGGTTTGCTGCAGCGAGGTCAGCGCCAAGAGGGTGCGATCGAGCAACGACTCCGGGCGGTCCTGTGTGCGGATGCCGGGCAGCTCCAGCACGCTAATGCCTTGAATTTTTCCATAGGCCAAGGTGGCGAAGCTGGCGCGGTCGCCGCGGGCTTCGAGGCCGACGTCATCACCCTGTGGGGTATCGGTCAGGTTGCGGACCTCGCGCACCTCGATGATTTGCCCGCCTTGCGTGACGCGCACACGCGCCCGATACAGGTCGCGCGGGGCCGAGGCGCCGGCGCGCGAGAGGAACAGCAAGTGCCGGCCCAGGAAGGTCTCCGTAAAAAAGCCGGGGCTCTGTTCCCAAGCAATGTCGTGGTCATCGACGACGCCGCCGCTTTCGCGGCCCAGTGCCGCGGCCAGGCCCAGCAAGGATTTTTCAGGGGGTTTGGGCGCCGCGCAATGCGAGGCGCAACCAAGCCCCAGCGCGACGGCGAGCAAAGCCGCGCGGCTCTTCAGAAAATGCCGAGGATTCGGCAGCGCGCGGGCGGAAGGGAGCGGCACGACTTCTCCCGCGTACCTTTGGCCGGCGATGGGCGCAAGTCTGGCGCGCACGGCTGGGGAGGGCTGCCGCGGACCGCCAAGCGCGCCGAATTTTCGGAAATACTTGTGGATTGTGGGGCCCCTTGATACGTCCGTGCCGCGCGTGAAAAGCAACCTGGCCATTCGCGTCCTGACAGCTGCCGTGGTGGTCCCACCGCTGCTCGGGCTGCTCTTCAAGGGCCCCGCTTGGGCGTTCTTCGCGCTGGTGCTGCTCGCCACGGCCGTGGCGGCGGACGAGCTGTTCCGCATGACCCACCCCGACGACGGCGTGGCGCGCGCCATCGGCGTCGTCACCACGCTTGGCGCGGGCGCCGTGACCTATCTGTTTTCGAACGACCCGCGCGCGCTGCTCACGATGGTCGCCGCAGTCACGGTGCTCGGCCTGCTGACGCCGCTGTGGCGCTTGGGCGACATGCAAGGCGCCGCGCTGCGCATGGCCGCGGGCGTCGCTGGTCCCTTTTACATAGGCGTGCTGCTCGCCACCCTCGCGCTGATGCGTCGCGAGGGCGGCGACGACGGGGGCAAGCTCGTCTTCATGTCGCTCACGTTTTCGTGGCTGGCGGACACGGGCGGCTACTTCTTCGGCCGCTTCCTGGGCAAGACCAAGCTGTACGAAGCCGTCAGCCCCAAGAAGACGCGCGCCGGCTTCG
>JAYUYU010000863.1:0-8727 GCA_043752365.1 Myxococcales bacterium
GCAGCGATACTGGTCTCGCTCTGCCAGGTCTCTGGGTGAACGACGTCGTGCACGCGATGCCTGACGTCCGACCACGTGCTCAAGTAGTTGAGGAACTTGTCGCCATGACCGTCGTGAATGACGCGGTCGCCCGAGAACATGAAGGCCGCGGGCCGAAACATGCTCAAGGCCTCACGCACGTAGACGCTTGCTGGAGCGGAAATCGCCGTACAGCTCAGCTCGCCGCGCGAGTGAAGGTCGAAAATGTGGCTGCCGTCGATGCAGGCGACCGGCCCCATGAGCCGAAAGGTCGCCGCAAGCTCGCGGGTGCCGGAGAACATACGCCCGGTGCAAAGCGCGACCGGGACCTCTTTGCGCAGTAGCTCTTTGATGGCTTTGGCGTCGCGAGGGTGCACCTCGCCGCCCGCGCCAACCAGCGTACCGTCGATGTCAGTAACGAAGAGTTTCGTCAGCTCGCCGGGCTCGCAGGAGCGGGCGGGTAGACCGAAACGCGCTTCTTCGTCTTCGACTCGTGCTCGTAGGCAACGACGCCGTCGACCAAAGCGAACAGCGTGTAGTCCTTGCCCACGCCGACGTTGCGGCCCGGGTTCAGCGTCTGACCGACCTGGCGAACCAGGATGCCACCGGCGCGAACTGCCTCGCCGCCGTACACCTTGACGCCACGGTACTGAGCGTTGGAACCACGACCGTTGCGTGTTGAGCCGCCGCCTTTTTTATGAGCCATGGCTTTATCCCTTCACTCCCGTGATCTTCACCGCGGTGAAGCTCTGACGGTGGCCGGCCTTGCGGCGCGAGCGCTTGCGCTTGCGGAATTTGAAGACGATGAGCTTGGGTCCGCGACCCTGCTGCACAATCTCACCTTCGACTGCCGCGCCGGCAACCAACGGGGCGCCGAATTTCGGGGCATCGCCGCCGATCATCAGCACGTCGTCAAACTTAACTTTGTCGCCGGGGTTGCCAGCAAGAAGCTCCACCTGAACGGTGTCACCTTCGGCAACTCGGTACTGCTTACCGCCAGTGCGGATAACTGCGTAGGCCATGGGGGTGTGGGCGGCGGAACCTAGTCCATGCCCTCCGTACTCGCAAGGACACGTCGTCGAAAATGCTTGCTTCGGTACTGAACGTTTGGTTGGCGCTGCCTCGAAGCGGCCTTTCAGGCCGTTTTTGAGGCCGTCGGGGCCGGCAGGCGCTTGCCCAAACGCCTGCCGACCCTCCCGAACCTCCCCCCGCCGTTTCCCCGCCCCTCCAACCCCACCCCAACCCCGCCCCCAACCCCGCCCCCAACCCGCCCCCCAGAAGCCTACACGGACCGCCGTTTGGTGACGGTGCGGCGGCTGCGCGTGGCCCCCAAACCTCAGGCCCTGTTGGCCAGAATGGCGGCTGTCGTCGCAGCGTCGCGATCGACCATTGAGCTCGCCCAATCCAAGGCCTTGTCTTGCAGATTGCGCGCGTCGCTCACCGCATTGCGTGCGTCGTCGATTTGCCACTTGGCCGCTTCTGCCAAACCTTGTGCGGACTTCGCGTCGGCCGCGCCGTAGCTCTTGCCGACCATCGTTCCAAGAGGTTCGGACAATTGCCTAAGGCCCTCGCCGACCGGCTTCTGCCACGGGTCGTCGCACTTGCGGCCTGCGGCCCACGCGCCCATGCCGGCCCCCGCTATCGACGTGGCGCCGGAAAACATGGCGCCCCGAAAGCTTGCGTCCGTTTGGTCGCGAAGCGACTGCACCTCGTCTGCCAGTGCGTCGGTGAAATCGTGCCGCGCGCTTGCGAGTTCTTCCCGCGCGATCTGCTTTTGCTGCTCTTGAGTTTCGAGCATCAACACGGCTAGCTCGCCGCTGAGACTCGTTACGCCACCGTGTGGCAGGCTTTCCGACTCGAGTGAAATGAACGGGCTTCCGCCACTCGTTGCGCTGCCGATATTCATGCGGCACCTCCCCAGTTGTTCAAGATTGCATAGTTGGTAGCTGAGCTTTGCTGCACGACACCGCTCGTCGCCTTGACCGCGCTGTTTTGATGTTCGACGGCTGCCGCGAAACGCTCGAGCGCTTCGTCGATATCGGCAGACACGAGCTCCTGTCGACCTTCTGCCGAGCGGGCATCCGCGCGGAGATAGCCGGCGTCGCGGTCGTATGTGGCCGCCACCATGTCACAGGCCCCACCCTCGATCTGAAAGGCAGCGGCCGACGCCAGCCCAACCATCTTCACGTCTTTCGCGACGTCTTTGACACTCTGGCCCACTTTGAACAGAGCCTTCCCGTCACCGCAGCACAGGCTGGCCACACTGGCCGCGATCGCGATCGCCATCGCCACCTCGGTCGGAATGCCCAGCTCCTTGGCGTGGTCTGCAGCCAGCGTGGCCGCGGCCGCAACCACCGCGAGAATGGCAGCGGCTGCTCCTCCGCTCGCAACCACTGCCGCGACGGCCGCGACCGCGCTCGCGACAGACGCCAAGTCACTGCCGAAAATCTTGGCAAGCCCACCCCAAAATCCGGAGTCCTGCTTGGCCTCGCGCGCCTCGGCGAGGGCCTGCTGGACCTGGGCGCGCAATTTCTCGAGCTGCTCGGCGTTCAGGTTGATCGAGGCCTTGGCCTCGTTCATTCGACTGGCTTGTGAGTAGACCACCAAAGCCAGCAGGCGTTCTTCGGGACTCAGCGCGTTCGTTGTATTACCGAAGTCACAACTCGAGCTAGAAAGGGCGGAGGTCGCGGGAATCGATGTCGACATGCGGCCTCATGCAATGTTGTTGATGATGGCGCTGCTCGTCTTGTCGCCGCTCGAAATGAACGTTGACGCAAACTGGCTACCCTGGTCGAGCGTCGCCTTCAGCTCCTGAATGTGAATCATCGTCAGCTGGTCGTTCTTGTTGGCCAAATCGCCCTTGCCGCCAATCAGCTCGTCCCAAGTTTTCATCTGATCTGCGCTGTATTTTTGGACACCGGGATCCACCGGCGCCTCGGGAGCAGTTGGCAAAGTCCCGTTGCTGATCGCGTCGGCAAATCCATCCGGAGTGATTCCCAGATGAGCAATCTGCTGCGCGTAGGCCTTGGTGGCATCCGCGTACTGCGCGTGGGCCTCGGCGTAATCCTTGTGCCCCGCGTAGTCACTGTGAACGCGCGCGGCGAGATCGTCGATGCCCTCGCACAGCTTCGCAAATTTCGGATCGGCGCCGTATTTACCGATGAAGGCTTGCAGCTCCGCGTCGACCTTGCCGAAGTCGTGATCCTTGCTGTCGTTGGCCTCTTGCAAGTGGCCCTTGATCTTGTTCAGCCCGTCGGTGAAGTCCGCGCGTTCTTCGGACAGATCTATCGACTCAGACAGATCCGCATAGATGCGGTCCTGCTGGTTGGCGAGCCATGCCATGATGGCCCCGTCGCTGATGTAACTACCGCCCCCGCCGCTTACTGCTGACATCGTCCGAACCTCGCTGTTGCGCCGCTGCTCACCGCGAGCTGCGTGCGTGAAAGCTGTTCGGGCGCGGGCGGGCGGCGTTGCGTGAAAAGTGACGAGGTCGGAAAAAAAGGCGTCGGCGTGGCAGAGTGTGGGTGTGGGGACCGTCCGGCGAGCCGACGCGAGGGTGCAAAATGCGCACAGCGCGACGATCGAGGGTGTGGGCCCCGAGCCTGCGAACACCGTCACTGGAGCGGGTAGTAATCGCTGCAACGCTTTCACCGCCGCCCCTGCTCAATGGCGTTGGCCCGACTTGCCGCTTCTGCCTATGCTCTCAGGCTCGAATGGTTGGGCGTTGGTTCGTGTTGCTCTCGGTGACGGCGCTGCTCGTGGGCGCCGGCTCGGCTCATGCTGCTCCCAAGGTGAAGGCCAAGCCCGCAGCGGCGAAGCCCGCCGCCAAACCGGCGCCCGCCAAGCCCAAGAAGGGCAAAGAGACCGAAAAGGAAAAAGCGCAGGAGCGGGAAAAGGAGCAGGACACGCCGGACGAGCAACCCAGCGCCGCCGATGACGCCAAGGCTGCCAACAAGGAAGAAGCAGTGAAAGCCGCCGGCACCGCTGCTCCGAAAAGCCAGGCCGCGGGTGACGTCAAAGTCAAAGAGGACAAGGAAGGCGTGAAGACCTACAAGTTCGAGACGGTCGAGGTGGAAGGTCGCCTCAAGTCTCCGCAGGTCATCTACTTTTTGCGCCGCGTGCGCGCCGAGTTCGAAGCGGGCGCGCTTGGCCACCGCTCGTTCTTGGGTGAGCTCTCCGATTCGCGGCGGAGCGCCGCGATCCAATGAGTCAAGCGCCGGTCCCTGTCGTCAGCTTGAGAGCCGCGGCGGTTTGGGGCACGACGGTGGTCGCCACCGACTACCTCACACCAGGTCGCTCCCTAAAAATTGGTGAAGCCGAGGGCTCCATCGTTGCCAAGCCTGACAGCGCGTCGGTCTCCGCGGAACCCATTCGCGCGGTCGGCACCGGTTGGGAGCTGGACACGCGCGGCGCAACGGGCGGCGAGGTGTACCTGCGTGGTAGAAAGGAAGACCCGGCTGATCTCGGCCGCGTTGGCGCGCCCATTCCCATCGTGGCCGGCGACTACGGCCTCATCCAGTACGGCAACTTCGGCGTCTTCTTCCAGTTCTCGAACACGGTCCCGGCCATCAAGCGGAAACCGCGCCTCGACTGGGGCTTCCTGTTCTCGTTCTTGTTCGCGGGCGTGGCCGTGCTCGGTGGCTTGGCGTTGCTGTGGGCCACGCAAACCCCGCGCGAAATTCCGAAGCCGCTCGAGCTCACCAGCCAAGCGGAGCTGATGTTGCAGTTCAACATCAAGCAAGAGGAAGAGCTCCCGCCGCCGCAAACCGGCAAGGCCGAAGACGACAAGGGACAAGGCGTCAAAGATCCAGGCGCCAAAGATCCGAAGCCCCAGGGCGGCGGCAAAAAGGTCAAGGGCGACGAAGGCAAGCTGGGTAAAAACGGCGACGCCAAAGAGACGCGTCAAACGGGCGAAATCAAAGCCGGCCTCGGCGGCATGTCCGAAGCGCTCTCCAGCGACGTCGGCGACGAGGTCCGAAAGACGCTCGGCACCATCAGCTCGGTCGCCGACGCGCTCGGCGGCTTGCGCTCGGACGACATCGTGCTTGGCGCGGGCAGCGGCACCGGCCTGCACGGCAGCGGCAACGCCGGCGGCGGCACCACCGAGGGCGGCGTGCCGTTCGGCTCCGGCACCCTCGACACCGGTTGGGGCCCTGGCCGGGGTGGTGGCTTCGGTAGCGGCTCCGGCGGTCCCGGGGGTCGTGGCCTGGGCGGCAACGGCAAGGGCGGCTTGGGCGGCGGTGAAGGCACCGGCAACGGCGGTGACGGCGAGCGCAAGGTCGCCGGCGCGCAAAAGGCTGCTGCTGGTCAGGGCCTCACCCCGGCGCAAATCTCACGCGTCGTCATGTCGCGCATGGGAGCGTTCCAGGCGTGCTTCGAGATGGCGTCGGCGCACGACCCCACGCTCAAAGGCAACGTCGGCATCGCGTTCAGCATCTCGCCCGGCGGCGACGTGTCGTCCGCGAACATCACCGGTTCGTCGTTGAAGAACCCGCGCGTCGAGGGCTGCATGCTGCGCACCTTCCAGCGCCTGCACTTCCCGGCGGCTGATAAGCCGACCAACGCAGCCTTCCCGTTCGCGTTCCGCGGTTCCAAGAAGTGACGCCGCGTGCCTGGCACGGGGCTGGCATCGCTACCGAAAGCGTCGTGCTTCGGAGACAAATCATGCGAGAAATCCGGCAGTTCCGAGATCGGGTGACGGGGGTCGATAGCCCCTGGTCGGGGCCCAGCACCCCCACAGTGCTGGGTCTGGGTCTGCTGGCGGCGCTCAGCATCGGCTGCGACTCGCAAGACCACCAAGAGAGCCTACCCATCATCCAAGTCGGGATGACCAAAAGCGTGGCGCCCATTTACGACGACGGCGAGGTGCGAATCTACGAGGTCAAGAAGGGCACCTCATTTCCGATTCTGGCCCCCACCGACGCGACGCGCGGCGAGCTGAACAAGCTCGCCGTGGAACCGTACGGGCGCCAGCCATGGGTCACGACCGACGACATCGACGTTCAGGTGACGTGGACCATCAGCAACCTCGACGACGAGGAGCACGTGGTCGAGCTGCTGGTCGACCCTTGGAACGAATTCGGCCGCTACTTTCCGGGCCTGCAGCTGACGGACGCCGACAACGAAGAGTACATGCCCAATTTCTCGGGCATCGACAAACGCTACATCGTGACCGGCAAGGGCACAGGCGTTGGCTCGCGCGTGCACGGCACGTTCACGTATTCGGACCTCCAGGAAATGGCGACCGACTTTGCCACCGTCATGCAGCTCCTCGAGACCCCGCCCGTGGTCGAGGGCAACCCCGAGGACATGGAAGATCCGACGGTGACGTACACGAACCACGCCTTTCATTGGCAGAATCGCTCGTTCAAAGACCTGCTGGTGCAGCAGTGGGTGCCGCAGACCATCGCCGGTCTCACCGGCCTCGACCTCGGCTTCCGCACCTACGAGCCTGCCACCGTGGCTATCGAGGTCGCCATCGAGGTCGTCGACAAGAACGGCAGGCGCCTCCGCAAGGAAGGCGAAGAAGACAAGCCGCTCTTGCCGCCCACGGAAGAGATCATCACCGTAGGCGTGGTGCCGCCGTGACTCCCAGGGGCTGCCGCGCCGCAGCCTGACTCGCAGAAGCTGCTGTGCCGGTTCCCGGTACCAGGGTTCGGCTCGAGATTTTTCACGGGGAGATCGGGAGATCGGGAGTCGTGCGAGGGAACGCAGTTTTTGTTTTCGCGGACCAAAACAAAAACTCATTTCCTTGGGAGCATGAGCCGAGAGCCTGGGGCGGAGCATCGCGGCCATTGCTCGCGGGCGGCAGCGCGAAACCCCAATTTCACGCTCGCACGACCCCGACCTCCCACCTCCCTGTTAAAATAGGAACTCGCCACGAGGCTTGGGCAGGGCCTGGACCCGAGGAGTCGCCAGAACTGGCCGTCTCCGAGACATTGCTGACGACACTGCGTCGCGATGCTAAGCAGCCCGCCCATGAGCCGGATTTATCGCACGCTGCCGCCTGAGGGCACTCGCTTAGGCATCGCCTTTTCGGGAGGTCTCGACACGCGCTGTGCCGTGGCTTGGTTGAGCCGTGGCGGCATGAAGGTCTACTCGTACACGGCAGACCTCGCGCAGCCGGACGAGAAAGACTGCACGACCATCCCCGGAGTCGCGCTCGAGCACGGCGCGGTCGAAGCGCGGCTGATCGATTGTCGCGCGGCCATGGTGCAAGAAGGCCTGGTCGCGATTCAGTGCGGCGCGTTCCACTTGTCGAGCGGCGGCAAGAAGTATTTCAACACGACCCCGCTCGGGCGCGCCGTCACCACCACGGCCATCATCCGCGCGATGCGCGAAGACGATGTGCACGTGTTCGGCGACGGCAGCACCCACAAGGGCAACGACATCCAGCGCTTCTACCGGTACGGCCTGCTCGTGCAGCCCAGCATGCGCGTCTACAAGCCGTGGCTCGACGCCGAGTTCGTCGGCGAGCTCGGCGGGCGCACCGAGATGTCGAAGTTCCTGGAGACCGTCGGCCTCCCCTACTCGATGAAGACGGAGAAGGCGTACAGCACCGACAGCAACATGCTCGGCGCAACCCACGAGGCGAAGGATCTCGAGCGCCTCGATCGCGGGATCACCATCGTCGAGCCGATCATGGGCGTCGCCTCGTGGAAGAGCGACGTGAAGATCGAGAGCGAGCGCGTGAAGGTCACGTTCGAGCGCGGCGTCCCCGTCGCGATCGGATCAAAGAAGCTGGGCACGCTCACCGAGGCGGTGCTCGAGGCCAACGCAGTCGGCGGCCGTCACGGTCTCGGCGTGAGCGATCAGATCGAGAACCGCGTCATCGAGGCCAAGAGCCGCGGCATCTACGAGGCGCCCGGAATGGCGCTCCTCCACATCGCGTACGAGCGGCTGCTCAGCGCGATCCACAACGAGAACACGCTCGACCAGTACGCCGTCCTGGGGCGTCGCCTCGGCCGCCTCCTCTACGAGGGCCGCTGGTACGACCCCGAGGCGCGGCTCCTCAAGCACGCGCTCGCGGACGGCATCGCCGCGCACGTGACCGGCTCGGTCGAGATCGAGCTACGCCGCGGTGACGACTACTCGATCCTGGCGACCGACGCCGAGGCTGCGACCTACTCGCCGGACAAGCTCTCGATGGAGCGGAGCGAGTCGCTCTTCACGCCGGAGGACCGCATCGGCGCGCTCGAGATGCAGACGCTCTCGATCCTCGACAGCCGTTCGGTGCTCCAGCACGCGGCGAAGATCGAAAAGCAGGACGCCGACAAGCCGGGCAGCCGCCTGCCACTCGACATCGATCTCGGCTGAGCCCGCCGCCCGGCCCAGGCTGGTCGCGGTTCGGTGGCTCGGCAGCGAGCGCGGTTCGGCGGCGAGCCGGGCGCGCGAGGCGGATCAGCGGAGCGGCTTTTGACCGGCGATGACGCGGCTGCCGATGGCGACCGCGATCATCGGGATCAGGACGGCGGCGCCGATGGCCCACGGGCCCGACGCGTAGAACTTGTAGGGGGGCACCGCGACGTACGCGGCGATGCAGGCGAGCGGCGATAACAGGCCGATTGCCCAGCCCCGCTTGCCGGCCGGGAGCGTGCGGACCTTCACGCCGAGGAGCGCGACGTCCACGACGAGCAGGAGCGCGCAGAAGACGAACGCCCAGACCGAGCCGACCACCATTCCGAGCGTCCAGCCGAGCATCTTGCCGAA
>JAYUYU010000864.1:0-8723 GCA_043752365.1 Myxococcales bacterium
GTTCTGACCGTGGTCACGATTGAGGTCGTCGGCATTCATCCGCGTCTGCATCTTTACAACGCGCTGGCCTCGCTCTTGCCGCTGCGCGCCGCGGGCGAGTTGCGGGCAGCCCTTTTGGCCAAGGTGGGCTTCGCTGTCGGGGAGGGGACGCGAATCAACGGTCCGCTGAAGATTAGCGGGCCCCGCGGCGTGGTGCCCCGGCTCTCCATTGGTAGAGGCTGCATCATCGAGGCCGACTGCATGCTCGATCTGTCGGACATGCTCAGCATCGGCGATCGAGTTACGTTGGAGCCCGGTGTCATGATTCTCACCAGCACTCACGAGTTGGATCTGCCCGCGCACCGCGCGGGCGACGTGATCCTGCGCCCCGTCAGCATCGGCGCGGGAGCCTGGCTCGGTGCACGCTCCGTGATCCTGCCGGGCGTAAACGTGGGCGCGGGGGCGATCGTCGAAGTGGGCTCGGTAGTTAACAAGGACGTGGAAAGCAACACGCGCGTCGGCGGCGTTCCGGCCGTCAAGCTGGCCGCGCTGGATGCAAATGAAGCGTAGCGCACGTGTTGCAATTGCCCTCGGCGGAATAGCGCTCGTAGTCATGGCAGGCTTCCCACTTTTTGAGCGCTTGTTGGGCCGCAAGCGCTTGCGCTTTACCTACCTGGCCCAACCCATGGCAGAGGCCAAGTACGTGGGGCTGGCTGCCGAACTGGGTTGGGCCAAGGCCGCTGCCGAGGTGGCGCCGGGCGTCACGCTCCGCGGCTTGCTGCGACGCGCCGGCTCGAACAGCGCACCCTGGGTGCTATTCTATCCTGGAAACGACGAGTCTCAGCTCGAGCGCGGTCAGGCGTTCTTGCAGCGTTTGGCTGGTGACACGGATTGGGGCCTCGCTGTGTTCGCCTACCGAGGCTACGACCACTCGGACGGCAGCCCCACGCTCGCCGGAATCCGCGAGGACGCTCCGCGCATTCTGGCGAAGTTGTGCGCCAGTGAAACTCTTACTCCGGCGCGCGTGCACCTGGTGGGGTTTTCGATCGGTGGTCACTTCGCCGTTCAGGCGGCCGGCGTCGCCAACCGGAGTGGTGAGCGCGCGGCGACACTGACGCTGCTGGCTAGCGTTGACGACATCGTGATGGTCGCGCCGTCTCCGTGGGCCAAGCTGAGCGCTGGCGAGGACTACCAAACGCGACCCTACTTGGTCGACGTGCCGTCGCCGGTCTTGGTGCTTCAAGGCAGCGCCGACGAAGCCCTTGCCGGGGCCGAGCAGGGCCGCAACATAGCGGCGGCCCTGGGCGCGCGCGGGACATACCGAGAGCTCGAGGGCGTGAGGCATGTCGCGTTGCTCGAAGACGCGACAGCGCTCGAGACGACGCGAGCGTTCATTCGCGCGCACTCTTCGCTACCGTGAGCCTCTGCTCGCCGCGGGCAGCCGCAGGAAATGGCGCTCGATTGCGACGTGGAACAGGTAGGCGACGCCCAGAGACGCCAGCCCGCCGAGTCCCAGAAGCACGACCGCTGCAAGCGGGGCAGACAGTCCGAGTGGACGGAGCAGAAAGTAGCCGAGGGCCAGCACCGGTAGATGGGTGAGGTAGAGGCTGTAAGAAAAATGGCCCACACGGAGCAGCGGGCGCCACTCGAGCAACCCAAGGACTCGAGACGGCGTCGACGACATGGCGTGACGGGTTAGGTGGATGAGCAGGGCGGCGGTGGCGAAGCCCACCAAAACGTCGGTCAACGGCTTGAGGCTGAACCAGATGCGGCCGGCTGCCGTGCCGAACAGCAGGCAACAGGTCCAGGCGCCGCCGCTGATCAGCGGCCAAGGCATGCTTTCCCGCAGTCGCCGCTCGGTGGCCCGCTCGGAGAAGCCCACCGCTGCTGCAGCCATACCGAATGCAAACAGCAGCAAGTACCAAGGGATCGCTAGCTGGGCCGGCCCGGGCGCGAAAACTAGCGGCGCGTAGCCCAGCAGTGCCGCGCCGCCGAGGGTGGCCACTATTCCGAAGCGCTTCCAGAGCGGGAGGAGCAAGAGCGGAAAGAAGAAATAGATCTGCCACTCAGTGGCGACGCTCCACAATGGTCCGTTGATTTGAACGCCCCAGCTAGGGAACCAATTGTGCACGACCAACAGGTGGGACACGATCGGTCCGACCTCGAGACCGGGCAGCGAGTCGTCCCACATCGTGCCAGTGGATGTTCGCAGCACTGGCACGCAGGCCAGCAGCGCAAGGGAACCCGCCAGCGCTGCGTAATAGGGGGGCAAGATGCGGAACGCGCGGCGCCCGATGAACGCCGCAAAGTCTTGGTTCAAGCCGCGTGCTTCGTTTCTGACCACGGCCAGCATGAGGCAGTAGCCAGACAGCACGATGAAGACGGCCACCGCCTCATGGCCGAACGCGAACAAGCGCCGCATGAGCCGCCACGGGCCGGTCAACGCATTCCCGTAAAAGCCGATCACTGCGTGAAACCCGACCACGTAGCAGGCGGCCAAGGCGCGGAGCCCGTCGAGGTAGGGCAAGCGGACGCGGGTGGCCGCGCTCGTCGCGTTCCCGACCTCGCCCGCGTCTGCCAAACCTCGATTGGGCGTCATGGACTCGCTTCAGTACCAGGAAATTCAGCGAGCCGGGCTAGGCGATCCGTCGCTTCGGCGGGGGTTGCCGCGGGTCGCGGCGGCGTGCGTGCGATCCTCCCTTGCCCTGGCCCCCCGGCTCTGCGAAACCTTCTGCCGCGGACATGAGCGCCTTTCAGTACCAGGAAATGCTGCCGACCGGTGCGGACGATACGCCGTTTCGGTTGCTGACGAAGGACTACGTATCGACGTTCGAGGCCGCCGGTCAGCGCTTTTTGAGCGTAGCTCCGGAAGCCCTGACCCTGCTCACGCGCGAAGCGATGCGTGACATCGCCCACCTGCTGCGTCCGGGCCACCTGGCGCAGTTGGCCAAGATTCTGAAAGACCCCGAGGCGTCGCCCAACGACCGTTTCGTAGCGCTCGACCTGTTGAAGAACGCCAACATCTCCGCCGGCGGCGTGCTGCCCATGTGCCAGGACACCGGCACCGCGATCGTGATGGGCAAGAAGGGCCAGCTGGTGTTCACCGGCGGCGGCGACGAAGCCGCTATCGCACGCGGCGTCTTCGACACGTATCAGACCGCGAACTTGCGCTACTCGCAGCTGGCTCCGCTCGATACCTACAAAGAGAGGAACACCGGCAACAACCTGCCTGCGCAGATCGAGATTTTCGCCAACGACGGTGACGCCTACAAGTTCTTGTTCATGGCCAAGGGCGGCGGCTCGGCCAACAAGAGCTACCTGTATCAAGAGACGAAAGCGCTCTTGAACCCCGACAGCTTGCTCAAGTTCGTGGACGCGAAGATCCGCACGTTGGGCACGGCGGCGTGTCCGCCCTACCACTTGGCGATCGTGATCGGCGGCACGTCCGCCGAGTACGCGCTCAAGGTGGCAAAGCTGGCTTCGGCGCGCTACCTCGACACGTTGCCGACGTCCGGCAACGAGCTGGGCCACGGCTTTCGTGACCTAGACCTAGAGGCAAAAGTGCTCGAAATTGCGCAGCGCACCGGCATTGGGGCGCAGTTCGGCGGCAAATACTTCTGTCACGACGTGCGCGTCGTGCGTCTGCCCCGGCACGGCGCCAGCTGCCCCGTGGCCATCGCGGTGTCGTGTTCCGCTGACCGCCAAGCCGTGGGTAAGATCACGAAAGACGGCGTGTTCTTGGAGGAGCTGGAGCACGACCCCGCCAAGTACCTCCCGGAGCCAACTCACGACGACCTGCCGAGCGACGTGTTGCAGGTCGACCTGAGCCGGCCAATGAGTGAGATTCGCGCCGAGCTGTCTCGCTACCCGGTCAAGACGCGGCTCTCGCTCTCGGGCCCGCTGATCGTGGCGCGCGACATCGCTCACGCCAAGCTGAAGGAGCGTATCGACGCTGGGCAGGGCTTGCCCGAGTACATCAAGAATCACATGGTGTACTACGCGGGGCCGGCCAAAACTCCGACCGGCTACGCCTCGGGCAGCTTTGGTCCGACCACGGCTGGGCGCATGGACGCCTACGTCGACTCGTTCCAACAGCAAGGCGGCAGCTTGGTCATGCTGGCCAAAGGCAACCGCTCCCCGCAGGTCACCGCGGCCTGTAAGAAGTACGGCGGCTTTTACCTGGGCTCGATCGGCGGTCCGGCGGCGCGTCTGGCTCAAGACTGCATCAAGAAGGTCGAAGTGCTGGAGTACCCGGAGCTCGGCATGGAAGCCGTTTGGCGCATCGAAGTCGTCGACTTTCCTGCCTTCATCGTGGTCGATGACAAGGGTAACGATTTCTTCCAGGGCCTTACCGGCAGCGTGCCGGACGGCAAAAAATCGCTGGCCGTGGTGAGCGAATGAGCGCCGCGTTGCCGCTGCTGGTCGTCTCCACCGGTTGCCCTTCGGGAGTTGGTCCGGAGGTTTCTGTCGCTGCCGCAGCCAAGCTGAAGAGCGCCGCCACGGTACTCTTGGGTGACGAGGCGACCTTGCGCAAGGCGGCTGCTGTAGTGGGCGTCGCAGCGCGGCGCCTAGTGCCGTGGGACGGTCGCGCACGCGACGCCCGTGCCGTCTACTTTGCGCAAGTGGGCGAGCCGCTCGCTGACCGCGATCGCGTGGCTGGGAAGCCCAACGCGCGCGCCGGGGTGGCACAGCTCGAGTACCTCGAGGCGGGTTTCACGTTGGTCAAATCTTCCTCGAATGCCGCGCTGGTGACCGGGCCCGTCAGCAAGGCCGCCATTGCGCACTCGGGCCTCGCGCGCGCGCGCAGCTTCTTGGGCCACACCGAGTGGCTTCAAGAGCTCGACGGCGCCCCGACGAGCGTCATGTGCTTCGTCTGCGACAAGCTCGCCACGAGCCTGGTGACCACCCACGTTCCGCTCGCCAAAGTGCCGCGCGCGCTCAAGCCCCAAAGCGTGACGGTCGCCACCGTCGAGCTTGCGCGGTTACTGCAAACGTTGGGAAAAAAGCGGCCAAAAATCGCGGTTGCGTCACTCAATCCGCACGCCGGCGAGAGCGAGCTTTTAGGCGCCGAGGAAGCGCGCGCCATCGCGCCCGGCGTCGCGCGCGCCAAGCAGCTGCTCGGTCGTAGCGCCAGCGTGAGCGGCCCCGTGGGCGCCGAAACGGCGTTCCGCAAGGCCGTGCAGGGCGGCTTCGACGGCGTGGTAGCCATGTACCACGACCAAGCAACGATTCCGATGAAGGTGTTGGCGTTCGGCGACGCGGTCAACGTCACTGCGGGCCTGTCCATCGTTCGCACGAGCGTCGACCACGGCACCGCCTACGACATCGCCTGGCGGGGCAGCGCGGACGCGGGCGGCATGCTGGCCGCGATGGAGTTGGCTCGGCGCATTCTGGCGGGTCAGCGCGCATGAACGTCGCGCTCTTCGTGAGCGCTCTCATGGCCGAGCTTGCGGAGTGTGCGCCGCGCGCCAAGCGGCTCGGGCTCACGTCGTCCGACGCTTGGAACGTGCTGGTAGTGGCCGAGCTTCGCGAAGTCTTGCGGCGGCTTGCGCGGTCGCGTGGGCGCGACGACGCGCTGTTGGCAAGCGGGCGGCTCTTTGCGAACGTGCCCGGTTTCGAGCCGGACGCGCTCAGCGCTCGACGCCAAGAACTCCTGGCCGAAATGCCAGCTCGAGTTTCGCGCTTCGAGGCCGCCGGCCCGCAGCCGGTCGAGACTTTTGGGCAGCTTTACGAGGCTTTGCTGACTGCGCGTCCTGCCGTGGGCGGGCTCAGCCTGCGCAAGCGCACCGGCAGCTACTACACGCCCGAAGCGCTGACGCGAGTCGTGGCAGGGCGGGCCTTCGAAGCACTGGACGGCGTGCTGGGCGAAGGCGGTATCCGTAGGCGGACGCTTAGCATTGTGGACCCAGCGCTAGGCGCGGGCGCGTTTTTGGTGCAAGCCGGACGCGAAGTCGCACAGCGCTCGGGCCGTTCGGCGGTCGATGTGGTGCGGCACGAGCTGTTCGGAGTCGATGTCAGCCCGCTGGCAGTAGCTGTGGCCGAAGCGTCGCTGTGGTTGCTGGCCGACGCGGCCGAGCTCAGCCTGGCGCAGGCGGGCCAACACCTTTGCGAAGGCGACGCGTTGTGTTCACCCGTCGCGGGGGCGGCACTTGGTCGGCGTGGCGTCGACTTCGACGCGCTTTTGCCAGACGACGTCGACGGCTTCGATCTGGTGCTGGGCAATCCGCCCTGGGTCGCTTTTGCTGGTCGCGCGACGCAGCCGCTGGCGCCGGAGCTGCGCGAGCATTACCGGCGCACGTTTCGAGCATTTCGCGGCTACCCGACGCTGCACGCGTTGTTCGTCGAGCTGGGCGCGCGACTCGCTCCGCGCGGCGTCGTCGCGCTGCTCATCCCGAGCCCGCTCGCGGATCTCGACGGTTACCGTCATGTCCGCGGTACCTTAGCCGCGTCGCACGCGGTGCAGGAACCGCTGCTCGAGCTGGGACAAGACGCGTTCGCGAGCGTGACGCAACCGTGCTTCGCGCTCGTGGCAGCGCCGCGCAGAGCGCCCGAGCTAGAACCCGAGCGGGCGTTCGTGCTGACGGAACGGCGACGCGCGGCCGGTGCCGCGTTGCCGCTGCAAACGCCGGCGGCGCTCGGGCGACTAGCGGGTTTGCCGCGCCTGCCCGCGGAGCTTTTCGGCGAGATGGGGCTGCAGACGAACAGCGCCGTCACCCGGCAGCTTTTGTACCGCGGCAGCGCCCCGCCAGCCGAGTTCAGCTATGCGCTATTGGAAGGCCGCAACCTCGCGGAGTTCGCACTGGCGGCGCCGCGCTTGTTCCTGAAGCCGGACCAAGCGTTCCTGGCGTTGCACCGCTGTCGCTTGCGCGATGCCTCCGAGTACCGTCGCGTCAAGCTAGTCATCCGCCAAACCGCGGCGATTACCATCGCGGCGGCTCACGATGGCACCCCCTTCCGCAACTCGCTCTTGGCCGGGTTCGAGCTGCCCGAGCTGCCTTTCGAGCTCACGCTAGGCCTGCTCAACAGCACCTTGTACCGTGCGCTCCACTTGGCTGGACGGCGCGATGCGCGGCAGGGCGCGTTTCCGCAGGTCAAAATCGGCCATCTGCGTTCATTGCCCGCCCCGCCCGCTGGTGCCGTGCGCTCGCAAATCGCGTCGCTCGCGCTCGAAGCTGGCCGCGGGGGACTCACCCTCCAGCTGCGACGCGCCCTCGATAGCGCAGTGTTCGGCGCGTTCGGTGTCTCGGCCGCCGAGGCTAACGAGATCACCGCGTTCGTCATCAGCCTGTCACCGCGCGCTGGCCTCACGGTGCCGTTCACGCTCAGCGAGCAATCTAGCCACACCTGAGCCAAATCGGTGGGCGCGAACTGGCCAGACAGCAGCCGTTGGGTCGCTGAACGCTGGAGATAACCGGCGGCTGGATCTGACCCCGACGTTGGCACGGATCACGCACGCCGTGGCGTCGTGCATCCTTCTGCTTCCCCTTGGTTCGAGCGCGTCCGCCAGATTCGTGACCGCGCCGTGCGTCTAGTTAGCGATGAGGTCGTAAACCTCCAGCCCAGCAAGCTATTGGCCGAGCTGACGACGGCCGCGATGCCTCACCTTTGTTTCATTTACCTCCGCACCCGGACCTGGCGGGCCCTCGGCCTTCGCGTGGGCGAGCGCTCCCGGATAATGGGCTCGCTGCACATAACCGGCCGGGCGTCGTGGAAGGAGCACCTTACCATCGGCGCCGACACGCTGTTGACGGGTCCTTTGCGCATCGACCTCGAGGCCCCAGTGAATATCGGCGACCGGGTGCGCATCGGTCACGACGCCATGCTCTTGACCGTCGACCACCGGATTGGTGGGGCCGAGCATCGATGCGGCGGCAGTTTCGCCCGTCCCATCAGCATCGGCGATGGAGCGTGGCTCGGGTCACGCGTGATCGTCTTACCGGGCATCTCGATCGGCAAGGGCGCGGTCGTAGCCGCCGGTGCAGTGGTCACGCACGACGTGCCGGCCGACACGCTCGTGGCGGGCGTACCGGCGCGCGTCGTGCGCTCGCTGCCGCAACGCGCTGAAAGCCCGGAGCGCGGCGAGCTGCCTTCCGCCGCGCCGGAAAGCGGCCTGCGCCCGGGTCAGGCGAACGCCGCGACGTCGCGCTCGCCGGCCTTGCGGGCGGTATCGTAGCGCTCTTGGAAGTCTTCGTAGGTGCCGCGCCAGTCGACCAGACCGCCCTCCGTGAAGGCGAAGATGCGCGTGGCGAACGAGTTCACTAGGTCACGGTCGTGCGTGACGACGAAGCAGGTGCCTTCGTACTTTTCGAGTGCGTCGCCCAGCGCCACGATCGACTCCAAGTCCAAGTGGTTGGTGGGCTCGTCCAAGACGAGCACGTTGTCTTCCATCAGCATCAGCTTCGAGAAGATCAGGCGCACGGCCTCACCACCGGAGAGCGTCTTGGTCGGCTTGTTGCCTTCTTCGCCCTTGAACAGCATGCGGCCCAGCAGGCCGCGCACGGTCTGCAGGTCCGCGCTAGGCGCGAAAGAGTGCAAAAAATTGGCGACGGTCGTGTTGTCCGGAATGTCCGCACGGTGATCTTGCGCCAAGTAGCCGAGCGTCGTGCCGGTGCCCCACTCGACCTTGCCGGCGTCGGGCTTGAGCTGCTCCATTAGCATTTTGCACAACGTGGTCTTGCCGACGCCGCTCTTGCCAATCACGGCGATCTTTTCGCCCTTGGTGATGACCGCCCGCAGGCCTTCGC
>JAYUYU010000865.1:0-8717 GCA_043752365.1 Myxococcales bacterium
CGGTGGTCGGTGGGTCGAACGCCGTACACCAAGCAAAGCGTCGCGGACCTGCTTCGGCTAGTCGTTGATACGGCTGCTCGCCGCTCATCGCGTTGCTGCGCCAGTCACCGCCAGCGTCCAAGCCCAGCGAAATATTCAGCACTTGGAAGCCCAACTCATCGAGCAGCTGATGAGCGTCGGGGTGGTCACCAGGCAGGTGGGCGTGGGCGTCGATCAAGGTGATGCCGATTTTTCGGGAGCCAACGGCTACTCTAAATGCCGAGCAGGCACGCGGCCTTACCGCGCACAGACAAGCTAGCGCGTTGCCCACGGTCAATCAATCATAAACGATTTAGTTGACGCTCGATTATGAGCGAGTAAGATTACCAAATGCTCGTTTCTGACGCTTTGGGTCCAGACCGGGTTCCGAGTGGGCGCCGGCGCGGCCGGCAAGAAGGACGCCCGACGCTCGTGATTGGCGAGCTGAACGTGGACTTGATAGCCGCAGGGCTGCCGGGGCCGCCCCAAATGGGCAAAGAGGTGGAGGCCAAAAGCTTCGAGATGGTGCTCGGTAGCGCCTCGGCCATCTTCGCTAGCGGGCTGCGCCGGCTCGGTCATCCCGTTGGCTTCGTCGGCAAGGTGGGTGACGACTTCTTTGGGCAGTTTTGCCGCGGCCAACTAGGGGCGCTTGGAGTGGACACGTCCTGGGTCAGGACTACGCCGGGCGCGACCACTGGCGTCACGCTCTGCCTCAGTTCCAAGCGCGATCGCGCTCAGGTCACTTTCCCCGGCGCTATTGCCGAGCTGGGCCTCAGCGACATTCCCTTCGACGCCTTCGACGGCTTCGGCCACCTGCACCTCAGTTGCTTCGCCCTGCAAAAGCGCCTGCGCCCGGCCTTCTCGCGGCTGCTGGCCACGGCCAAGCGGCAAGGGCTCAGCACCTCGTTCGACCCCAACTCGAGCCTGCTGGGTGAGACACGCAAACAAGCGTTGCGACTCTTGCCCTACGTCGACGTGCTGTTCGTCAACGAACGCGAAGCCGCCGAGCTGAGCGGCAAAGCTAGCGCCCAAGCAGCCGCGCGCGAACTGAGCCGCCGCTCGGCCTGCGCGGTCGTGAAGCTAGGCCCTAAAGGCGCCGTGCTAGCTCGCGGCGGGGACTTACTGCTGGTGCCCGGTCGCCGGGTGCGTGCCATCGACACGACGGGTGCCGGTGACAGCTTCGCGGCAGGCTTCGTCTCTGCATTCTTGGCGGGTGAAACGGACGAGGCCTGCTTGAAGAAGGGCAACGCGTGCGGTGCGCTTTCGACCCGCGCCGTCGGCGGCACTGCGGCCCAGCCCGACCAGAAGGAGCTGAGCAACTTCCTGAAAGCGTTCGCCAGCCGAGCCACTCCGCGCGAGCCGACGCGATGACCGCCTTCGCTCCACTTCGCGCGAGCTTGGGTCTGCTACAGGCGGCTCACCAAGCAGGGCACGCCGTCGCGGCTGGGGCCGTCTGCGAGCTATCGCGAAAAAAGATGCGGCTGTGTGCCTGCCTGCCCAGTTGAGGACGAAAACATGACTCTGGCCAAACTTCTCAGTGCCCCCAAGAGCGAGCTCAGCGCCAAGGGCCTGCTGCACACTCCGCTCGAAATTGCCCAGCAGCCCATCACCTGGGTCGAAACCTTGCGCCGCGTCCGCGCGTTGGAGCGGCCGCTAAGCACCACGCTGCTCGGTGCCTTCCGGGGCGCGGTCAAGCCACACGTCTTATTGCTCGGCGCCGGCACCTCGGATTTCGTAGGGCGCTCGATAGTTCACCTGCTGCGCCAACGCTGGCAGTGCACGGTAGAGGTAGTTCCGACTACCGATTTCGTGACGCACGAGCCCCAGCTGATGCTGGACGGCGCTCCGTATATGAGCGTCTCGTTCTCTCGCTCGGGTCGCAGCCCCGAGAGCGTGTTGGCGCTAGAACGCATGCTCGCCCGCCGCCCCAGCCTGCCCCAGCTAGTCGTGACGTGCGACGCCGAGGGCACGATGACCAAGCTGGCATCGAGCCCCAATGGCTTCGGCATCTTGCTCGACGACGCCGTGAATGATCGCGGCTTGGCCATGA
This sequence comes from Myxococcales bacterium, assembly GCA_043752365.1. Lineage (GTDB taxonomy): Bacteria > Myxococcota_A > Polyangia > Polyangiales > Polyangiaceae > PMG-095. The sequence goes on from JAYUYU010000865.1 coordinate 2,069, forward strand.
CCAGCTCGTACTCCAACATGGTGGTAGCCGGACTCGCGCTGGCGCATTGGAACGATCTGGCGCGCTTCGAAGACACGCTGCTGGCGGTCACCACGGCTTGGAAGCACCTAGCGACCACCGCCGACGCTTTGGCTGAACAACTCGCGAACCGCCCCTTCAGCAAGGTGCACTATTTGGGTTCGGGCGCGCTCAACGGTGTGGCCCGCGAATCGGCGCTCAAGCTGCTCGAGCTCACGGCCGGCAAGGTCACGAGCACTGCCGAGACGTTCCTGGGCGTTCGGCACGGGCCGCTCTCGGCCTTCGACGGCAAGTGCCTGGTGGTGGCGCTCGTTTCGTCCGACCCCCGTGTGCGGCGCTACGAGCTCGACGTGCTCCGCGAAATTGGCCACAAGCGCTTGGCGGCCCACACGGTGGTCATCGCTCAAAATCCGGACCAGGAGCTGCGCCAACTGGCAAGCGCCACGCTCGGCATCGAGCTCTCGCTTCAGGTAGCGGACGATCACTTGGCGCCGTTGATGGTGCTGTTCGGGCAGCTCTTGGGCCTCCACAGCAGCTTGGCCCACGGCCTGCGGCCGGACGCGCCCAGCCCCGACGGCGTGATTCAGCGCGTAGTCAGCGGCGTCGAAATGCACGCCTGAGCGACACTCACACCGTGAGCACGTTCACGCCGGCCGCGCGCACGTTGCCAACGAACTCGGGCGAGGTCGCGCTGTCGGTGATCAACAGATGAATGCGTGACAGCGGCGCCAAAAAGCCGCTCGCGACACGGCCGCACTTGGTGTGGTCCGCCAGCAAAATCACCTGCCGCCCGGCTGCCAAGATTTGCCGGTCGGTCATGGCCTCGGGCAGGTAGTCGTTGGTCAGGCCCGCCTCGACGTCCAGGGCGCGCACGCCCAAGAACACCTTGTGTAGCCGAAGCTCCTTCAGTGCCTGCTCGGCAATGTGGCCAATCATGCTGCCTTCGGTGTGCCGCAGCATACCGCCCAAGCACACCAGCGTGATATCCGCTCGTTCGGCCAAGGCGTTGAGCGCCAAGAGCGAGTTGGTCACCACCGTGAGCTCGAAGCCCTCGGGCAAGTTGCGCGCGACCTCCAGTGAGGTCGTGCCGCTGCCGACGAAGATCGAGTCGCGAGGCTCGATCAGCTTCGCCGCGGCCTCGCCAATGCGCCGCTTCTCCTCTGCCTGCTCTAGGGTGCGCTCCAGCACTGGTCCCTCGGGCGGCGCCGACTGCGCGACGATGGCCCCGCCGTGCACGCGCTGAATGCGCCCGCCTTCCGCCAAAGCGTCCAGGTCACGCCGGGCGGTCGCCAGGCTGACGCCGAACATCTCACAAATTTCCGTGACGCTGACCCGTCTGCGCTGCTCGACCAAGCGCGACAGGCGCCCCTGGCGCTCAGCGCCAGAAATGTTCTCGATTCGACTCATCTTCAGGCTTGGAAGTACCATGAAGCGTCTTAAAGGGCCATGAAGACCCTGTCAGGTGAGTGATTTGTGACGTTTTATGATTGATGGTGCTTGCCGGTTTTTCATGACCGAGCGTAGGGTAGTGCCGTGAATTTCGCGGCGATCGACTGGGTGATTGTGATCGCGTACCTCGCCGGCTCGCTGGTCATTGGCGTGCTGGCCAAGCGCTTCGTCGGCAACGTCAGCGACTTTCTGGTGGCGGGCCGCGAGCTCGGCTTGCACGTAGGCATTGCCACGCTGGCCGCCACCGAGATTGGCACCATCACGTTCATGTACTTCGCGGAGCTTGGCTACAAAGCCGGCTTCGCGGCGTTCTGCACGGCCGCCATCTCCGGCGTCGTGATGATCATCGTAGGCCGCACCGGTTTCGTGATCAGCCGCTTTCGCGAGCTGAAGTTGATGACGGTGCCCGAGTACTTCGAGGTCAAGTACAGCAAGGGCCTGCGCATCGTCACCGGTATCTTGGTCGCCGTCGGCGGCATCCTCAACATGGGCGTGTTCCTCAAAATCGAGGGACAGTTTTTGACCATCGTCAGCGGCATCGACAGCAAGTACTTGGTCGCCGTGATGACAGGCATTCTGCTGCTGGAGCTCGTTTACACGGTGCTGGGCGGCATGGTCTCGGTCGTCATCACCGATTTCTTGCAGTACGTGCTGTTGTCAATCGCGACCATTTTGGTGACCTTCTACGCCGTGCAAACCGCCGGCTGGGGGAACATCGTCGACAAGGTCACGGTCGTGATGGGTGAAGGCGGCTGGAATCCGCTGCAAAACGTGCGTTTTGGCTGGACCTTCCTGATTTGGCAGGTGCTGCTCTGGTTCGCCATGTGCGCCTGTTGGCAAACCACCGCCATGCGCATGTTCGCGACCAACGGCCCAAAGACTGCCAAGCGCGTCATGACCTGGACAGGAGTCATTTTCCTCGGTCGCGGCATGCTGCCCATGCTGTGGGGTATCTGCGCGCTGGTAATGTTCGGCACGGGCCCCCTCGACGCCGACGGCTCCCCCACCCCGATGGTCAACGGCCAGGCCGTCGCCCCCATCGAAGCCATGCCGGCCATGATCGCGACGTTGCTCGGTCCAGGCGTCAAAGGCATCGTGGTCGCCGGCATGCTGGCCGCTACCATGTCGGTCAACAGCTCGTACCTGTTGGGCTGGAGCTCGGTGTTGTCGCAGGACGTGATCTTGCCTATTCGCAGCAAGCTCGGGAAAGGCGACCTCAGCTCCAAGTCGCAGATCTTGATCAACCGAGTAGCGAACGTGGGCGTGAGTCTGTTCGTGATGTTTTGGGGTCTGTACTACCCGCTGTCGGGCTCGACCTACATGTACTTAACCATCACTGGCACCATCTTCTTGTCGGGCGCGTTCGTGTCGGTGGTGGCTGGCCTGTATTGGTCGCGGGCCAACCTGCTGGGCGGCTACACGGCCATGCTGGCAGGCGCGGCTGGCGCAATTATTCCGTTCTTTTTCCTGAAGTGGGACGCAAACTCCACCGGTTTTTGCGCCTTTGGGCTCGCCCTGGTAGGCATGGTCGCAGGCTCACTGCTTGGCAAGAAGTCACCGGCGCCGGCGCTCCGCGCAGCCGAATAGGCGCAAAGGAACAGCATGCAAGGCTGGCAAATCTTCTGGACCATTTGGCTGCTCTTCTCGGGCGCGGCCTTCGCCATCATCACGATCGTCGTCACGCTCAAGGGTTTTGGCGACGTCAAGCGCATGCTGAGCGGCATCAAAGCTCGGGACAACGACGAAGAATGAACAAGCTCGCAGGCAAGGTGGCGGTCATCACGGGCGCTACCATCGGCATGGGGCAAGCCATCGCCGAGCGCTTCGCGCAAGAAGGCGCGGCCGTCGTGGCTGGCGGCCGCGATCAGCAGCGGGGGCAGGCGCTGATTGACGGCATTCGCGCAGCGGGTGGCCGCGCGGAGCTGGTCACCGGCAATATCGGCACGCTCGAAACGAATCAAGCGCTGGTGGCACGCGCCAAAGAGGTGTTCGGTGGCGTCGACATCTTGGTCGCAAACGCCGGCATTCTGGGCATTGGCTCGGTCACCGAGGTTTCGCTCGAAACCTGGCACGAGTGCATTGCGACCAATCTGCACGCCGTCTTCTACCTGTGCCGCGCCGGCATTCCCGAGCTACAGGCGCGCGGCGGCGGCTCAATCGTCATCAACGGCTCAATCGCCGCCATGAAGGCGTTCCCCAATCATCCGGCCTACTGCGCGTCGAAGGGCGCGCTCATCCCGCTGGTGAAGCAGCTAGCGCTCGACTATGGCCCAATAATCCGCGCCAACGTGCTGTGTCCGGGCCCCGTCGACACTCCGCTGTTGTGGGACTCGGCCAAGGCGTTTCCCGACCCGGCGCTGGCGGTGCACAACGCCGGCGCCCGCACGGCTCTCAAGCGCTTGGGCTTGCCCGCCGACATCGCCAACCTAGCGCTCTTCCTCGCCAGTGACGACAGCTCCTGGATCACCGGCAGCGCCTTCACCATCGACGGCGGCGCCCTCGTCTCCTAAAGCCTTCGTACGGCTCGAGATTTTTTCACAGGGAGATCGGGAGATCGGGAGTCGTGCGAGCCCAGACTTGGGGCGCCAATCGCTATCGACTCTCGCGTCGCAATCGGCGCCGCGTAGCGGCTCCCTAAACAGCAACGCTAGTGACGCTACAAAGCAGCGCCCCAAAATTCACGCTCGCACGACTCCCGATCTCCCGATCTCCCTGTAAAATCAGGGAGACGTACGAGACCGCCAATAACCGTTAGCGGAGGGCTTGGCGGAGGCGGTCGCGGAGGCGGGTGACGCGTTCTTCGCGGCGGACTTCGCCGAGCGCCAGCTTGAGGGCGCGCGGGTCGGCGACCAGGACGCACAGCTTTTTGCCGCGCGTTACTGCGGTGTAGACCAAGTTGCGCGACAGCATCACGAAGTGCGCGGTCAAGAGCGGGATCACGACTGCGGGGTACTCGCTGCCCTGGCTCTTGTGAATGCTGGTCGCGTAGGCCAGCGTCAGCATGTCGAGGTCGGCGTCCTGGTACTCCACCTCGCGGCCGTCGAAGCGCACCGTGAGCTGCCGTTCCTCGAGCGACACGCGCAGCACCTGGCCGAGATCACCGTTGTGCACCTCGCGCTCGTAGTCGTTCTTGAGCTGCAGCACCTTGTCGCCGACGCGAAACGTCTGCCCGTGATGCTCGATGGCGGGGCCGTGCGGGTTGAGCGCGGCTTGCAGCAGTTGATTCAGCGCCGTGGTGCCGGCTGGTCCGCGGTGCATGGGCGTGAGCACCTGAATGTCGCGCAGCGGATCGAAGCCAAAACGCCGCGGAATCCGCACCGTAACCAGCTCGCGAATCGTTTCGGCGGCTTCCTCGGCTTCGCGCCGCGAGACGACGAAAAAATCGGCGCGCGGCGACTCCGGGTCGGCGCTTTCAGGCATTTCTCCCATCAAAATGCGGTGCGCGTTCTGCACGATGCGACTCTCGCCGGCTTGGCGGAAGATCTCGTTCAGGCGCACGGTGGTCACGACGCCCGAGTCGATGATGTCGCGCAGCATGGCGCCGGGGCCGACGGACGGCAGCTGGTCGGCGTCGCCCACGATGATCAACCGCGCGGCGTCGGGTAGGGCCGACAAAAGCGCCGCGCCGAGCAGCACGTCTATCATGGAAGCTTCGTCGACGATCACGACGTCGGCCTCGAGCGGCTTCTGCTCACCCACCTGAAACCCGCCGGCGCGGGGATCGTATTCGAGTAGCCGGTGCAGCGTGGTCGCCTCGTGCGACGTCGCCTCGAACAGGCGTTTGGCCGCCCTGCCGGTGGGCGCGGCCAGCCGCACGTCCAGGTGCGCGCGCTTCATTACGTCCAAAATGGCGCGCACAATCGTGGTTTTACCGACACCGGGGCCGCCGGTCACGACGATGAGCTTGTGCTCGGCAGCGCCCTTGACGGCCGCGCGTTGAGCCGGCGCTAACGTCACGTTGGATTGCTTTTCGAAGCGCTCGATGGTGCTCTCGATACCCGCCAGCACTCGACCCGGCCTTGAAAGCAGTCGTGTCAGGCCCTCTACCAGCGTCGTTTCGGCGCGGTGCAGGCGCGTCAGGTACACGCCTTGCTCTTCAACGACAACGTGGCCACTTGCCCACAGTTTGTCGATTGCCGGCCCGATGTGGCCCACGTCGATCTCGAGCATGACCGCCGCGCGGTCGCTGAGCGGCTCGCGCTCGAACAACACGTGGCCCTGATCGGCCAAGCTGTTTAGCTCGTGCAGCACGCCGGCTTGCACGCGCTCAGGGTGGTCGCCGGCAATGCCCAGCGACTTGGCGATGCGGTCCGCGGTTTTGAAGCCAATACCGCGCACGTCCATGGCTAGCCGGTACGGCGACTCTTGCACGATGCGCGCGGCGTTGTCGCCGTAGTGCTTGTGAATGCGCGCTGCCAAGGCCGGCGAGGCGCCGTGCGTCTGCAGCAGCAGCATCACGTTGCTGATGGCGCGCTGCGAGGCCCACGCCTTCTTCACCTCTTCGATGCGCCGCTCGCCCATGCCGGGGATGAGCTTGAGCCGGTCAGGCTCGTGATCGAGCATGCTCAAGCTACCCATGCCGAACGCCGCCACGATGCGCTTGGCGAACGCGGGCCCAATGCCCGGAATCAGGCCCGAACCCAGGTAGCGCTCGAGCCCGACCAGCGTCTCGGGCGCCAAAGTGACGAGCGTGTCGGCCCGAAACTGTTCGCCGTGTTTCGGATCTTGACGAAAGTCCCCGGTGACCCGCACCCGTACGCCGCTACCTACCGGTGGCAGCATGCCGACGACCGTCACGCTGCCGCGCTTGCCCGCTGGCCCTTCCAGCGAGCCCAGCTTGAGCACGCGAAAGCCCGTCGCATCACTTTCGTAAGTGATACGTTCGACTTCTCCAGTCAGCGTGAGCGCCACGGGCGTATCTTACTCACTGGGCTCGGGTTCGTAGCTAGGCCTGGTTCAGCGGCCCAGCTGGGCCGCGTCGCCCCACACGAAACCCGGGCCTACCTGCCACGGAACTCCGCGTCGTCATACGCTCGAGAATTCACAGGGAGATCGGGAGATCGGGAGCCGTGCGAGGGGCGAGAACGCATTTTTTGTTTCGGAGGACCAAAACAAAAAATCCTGTACTGAGGTCGCTTCCCTGGCAGGCGGCAGCGCGAACCCCAAATCTGGGCTCGCACGA
>JAYUYU010000866.1:0-8712 GCA_043752365.1 Myxococcales bacterium
TTGATGCGCTGCCTGAAAATCTTGCAGGGGCGCGCGGCCGCTTTGTCGCGGACTCCGCCGATCGAGCTACCAGCCGTCGTGAGCGCGTTTTTGTCGCTGTTCGCTGCTAACTGGACGCCGCAGGGCGTAGAGGCCAAAAAGCTCGCCGAGGCCCGGACCAAGCTCGAGCAAGCAATGCGCGGACGGCTCGATGACGACGTGCCAGTGCTGGCGCTCGAAGTGATCGGCAGCTTGGGTAACCGCGTCAGCCAGCTAGGCGTCGCGCTCCATCAATGGGGCGACCGAACCGGCCTGCTCGCGGTAGGTTCGCCCAACGCGGCGCTGCGCGGCCTAGCCCTGGCGGCCGGGCAGCTCACGGGGCCGCCCGCCGGACCCGAGCGCGTCAAATGGGTGATCCGAAACCCCGAAGCGCGCGACCTGGCAGTGTTCAGCGTCTCGGAAGCCTACGCCGAGGCGCGTGGTCGCCTCGGCATTGGCCGCTAGGGCCACTCGCCCGCTTTGCGCCACTCGCCGCCGGAAGGCCCTCCGCGTCGTCGGAATGACTTGCCATGCAGTCTTGCCAAGTCATTCTTGCAACGTGCAAGGGCGCTCCGACGCGAAGTGGCTGGAAAGAGCAGGAGGGCCTCCCGGACGAACCCTCAGACCAAGCGCTAGGGCGAAAGCGGCGGCGCCACACGAAAGCTGACGGGCGCGCTGCGGAGCCCAGCGGCTTCGACCACGACCCGGTGCTCACCTGGCGAGAGGCGCCACGGCAGCTGAAACGGCGCCGTCAGCTGTGCGCTCGCTAGCCCATCGACGATGAAGCGCAGCTGCGGGGCGTTGGAAGCCGCACTGAGCACGATTTCCTGCCGATTCGGGCCATCCACGTCGAGCGCAAAGCTTTGGCCGTCGCGCGGAAACGTGACCCGCAGCTCGCCTTCCGCCTGGGCTGCGGGAGGGCACGTCGGCGACAGCCGTAGCCCAGCCATCGGGCGCCCCGCTTGCTCGGCCCAAGCCCGCAGCGCGAGCGGGTAGCGCTCGAGGACGCGAGTCGCCGCGCCACAGCGCGCTGCGCTTTCGCGCCCTTCGGCGTCCACGTGGACGAGCACGTGCATATCGCAGCTCTCGCTTGGCTCGCGGCCGCGCGCAAACTGCTCGCTTCGGCGATGTCGGCAGGCTTGGCCCGGGCGCTTGCCGCTCAACGCGCACACCTCGGCCTCGACCAACAGCGCTGGGTCGAAGAGCGGCGCGGCAGTGCGGCCGCGCATGGCCGCCAGCATCAGCTCGTGAAAGGCCGGACCGGCAGCGGTGATGCCGCTAGCATCGCGCAGCGGGGTCCCGTCGAAGTTACCGACCCAGACAGCGACCGTCACCTCGCGCGTGTAGCCAACGGCCCAGTTGTCGCGGTAACCCTTGGAGGTCCCGGTCTTGGCCGCGACCCGGAACGGCAAATTGAGCACCGAGTCACGTCCGAACCCGGCGGCGCGGGCGGCGTCGTCAGCCAGCATATCGCTCAAAAGCGCTGCGAATTCGGGGCGGAGCACGCGCCGCGCCGGCGAAAGCTCCGGCTCGGACAGCGCCCCATTGGCGCCTTGCGCAAGCACCAGCCGCGGCGGCAGCAGCTCCCCACCGCGCGCCAGCGCGGCGTAGGCCGAGGCCAGCTCGAGCAAGCTCACTTCGCCGTCGCCGAGCGCGAGGCCCACGCCATAGTGCGCAGCGTCGCGGTCTAGCGACGCGAATCCGAAGCGTCGTAGCATTTCGAGCAGCCGTGGCGGACCGAGCCGGGACGTCACCTCTAACGCAGGCAAGTTCAGCGAGCTGCCAAGCGCCTGGCGGAGCAGCACCGGTCCGCGAAAATGCTGGTCGTAGTTGCGCGGCGTGAAGCTGCCGTTCGGCATCGCGTAGTCGCGCGGCACGTCCGCCAACAGCGTGGCGGGTCCGTAGCCCAGCTGCTCCATCGCGGCCCCGTACACGAACGGCTTCAGCGCGGAGCCCGGTTGGCGTTTGGCCACCACGCCATCGTTGGCACCCTGCCGCGCGACGTCGAAATACGACGCTGAACCTACGTAGGCCAGCACCTCACTTGTGGCGTTTTCCAGCACCAAAAGCGCGATAGCACTGCCGTCGTGCGCCACTAGCGTTGGAAGGGCCGCGTTCGCGACACGCTCGGCCTCGCGCTGCAGCTCTGAGTTCAGGCTCGTGCGCAGGCTGCGCGTTCGCTCACCAGCACGGGCCGCGTAGCGCTGCGCGAGCGCAAAGCTCAGGTGCTCGGCACCCTCGGCGCGCTGAGCCGGGTTGACCCGAATGGGCGTCAACTCGGCTCGGGCGATGTCGGCCGCGCTGGCCAAGCCCAGCTGCGCCATGCGGCTCAGCACGCGCAGCCGTCGGCGTTCGAGCAGTTGCGGGCGGCGCCGCGGGTCGTACAGCGAGGGGCCGCGTGGAATGGAGACCAGCGCTGCGGCTTCCGCCAGGTCCAGCGCCGACGCCGGCTTGCCGAAGTAGTGGCGGCTCGCCGCGTCGATGCCGAACAGGTTCGGACCAAACTCGACCCGACTCAGGTACTCCTCCAATATCCGGCTTTTGGGCAGCGACGCTTCTAGGCGCAGTGCCAGCGCCATTTCGCGCAGCTTGCCCGACGCGCTGCGCGGCACCGGCTCGAGCGTGCGCGCGAGCTGCTGGGTCAGCGTGCTAGCGCCGCTGACCACGCGCCGCGCCAGCAAAAGCTGGCCGAACGCCCGCGTCACGGCCAGCGGATCGACGCCTGGATGCTGAAAAAATCGGCTGTCTTCGGCCGCCACCAGCGCCGGCACTACCCACGGCGAAACCTCCGCCAGCGTGAGCGGGTTCTCGTCCGCGCCGCGCCCGACCGTCACCTCGCGTAGCAGCCTACCGTCGCGATCGAGCACCAAGACGCTGGTGCGCGCCTCGTCTGCCGAAAGCGCAGACGGCAAGGACGTGAAGCACGCCAGAAGTCCCAGGCCAAGCCACGGCAGCGCCAGCAGGGCGAGCCCCAGCAGCAGCCCACGTCCGAATCGACGCTGGCTCAAGCAGGCCACGGCGCGACCGAGCGGGCTCACCGGACCGTCACCTCCGCCGCGCCCGTGCGACCGAATACTTCGGGCTCGTACATTTCTTCGACACGCGTTGGCGGCACCACGAAGTGCCCTAGCGTCGTGGCGCGCGCCAGGTACCGGTAGTGCCACAGTCCGGCCGGCATTCGATCGACGAAGAACAGCACACGGTCGTCGCGCACCTCGTTGCGATCGTAGGTCGTTTGGTAGCCCGGCGCGTCGTCCCCCGCAGAGAGCTCCCCGCAGCCTACGCAACCAACCTCGTCGCCAACGCCCGCGCTCTTCAGCCAATCGGCGGTGGTGAACAGCTTCGGATCGATCGCCTCGAGCCCGGCCGGCAGCGCGTCGTCGAGCACCACGTACTCGCGCGGCGCTGGCGTCACCACCGTGAGCTCGACCAGCACCAAGTCACCGGCGCCCAGCTCCCGCGCCACCCCGGGAGGCGCCCCCGGGCCGCCCTTGGCCAAGCCCAGCGGGCTCACGCTGTGCAGGCTCTTTTCGATAAAAAAGCCGGCATCCAGCGGTTCTTTCGGTAGCTCCTTCCGCGCGTAACGCAGCCGCGCCTCGTAAAACAACTTGCCCGAGCCCTGCTTCTCGAACAGCAAGGGTTCGTTGGCGTGCTTCAGCAGTCGGTCGAGCGGAACGTCGAAGCGCTGCTGAGTGGTCTGCGCCTTTTGAAAGCTGGCCGCGCCGAGTCGCTCGCCCCCGAGCGACAGCGTTGCCGCAAAGCTTGGCGTTTCAGCCTCCGCTACACGCCGGTAGTCGTCGAGCGCGAGCAGCGCCCAGGCGCCCTCTTGCGTGGTCCGAAACCGGCCCTGCTTGCGTGAGCCGAGCAGGCCACGGGCCAGCTCTGTCAGCAGCGGATGCTTACCGCGCGCCGCCAAGGCTCGCAGCACCAAGGCTTGCGTCCGCGCCTCCGAGTCGAACAGCGAGCCATAGTTGCCGCCGGCGTCATCGACGACGAGCGCGCGATCACCGTTGACGTGCAAGGACGCTTCGAGCTGTCGCGTGAGCTGGGCCGGCACGTCCGAGCCCAGCTTGGCGCCCAGCGCAGCGTGTAAAAGCAGCGCTTTGCCGAACAGCGGCAGCTCCTTTTGCCGCGCAAACAGGCGATTGATGCCGCCCGCGTCTGGAAAACCCAGCTCGCCCAATACGTCCAGCGAAAGCGCCGCCGTCGGTAGCTCCCACGGCTGGCTGAACGGCATTTGGCTCGCGCGGCGCAAGTAGTCGCGAGCGCGCTCGAGGGCTGGCTTGGGCACCGCCAGGCCAGCGCGCGCCGCTCGAGAGAGCGCCAGCGCCGCCCACGGCGAAACCCACGGCGCCGACTGACCCGACTCGGGCCACATCGCAAAGCCTCCGTCGCCCTGTTGCCGGGCCAGTACCTCACCGACTGCCGCCTCCGCGCGCTTGCGCGAGTCTGCTGGCAGCTTGAAGCCGAGCGCTTTCGACAAATCGCCGAGCGCGATCAACGGCAAAATACGGCTCGCCAGCTGCTCGGTGCAGCTGTAGGGGTACTCGATCAAATCGAGCGCAGCCTGGTCGAGCCCGACTAGAGCCGTCGACGACAGCGCTACCGAAAGCTCACCCGTGTCAGCGCGCGCCGCGCTCAAGACGCCAAGCTTTTCGGTCTGGGCCTCGCTGGTTTGACCGTAAATGGCCGCGGCTTCGGGCGCCATCGGCAGGGCCACCGGGAAGGTTTGCGTCACGACGTCGCGCTCCGCGCCACCCGTGACCTCGAAGCGCACGCTGGCTTTTTGCGGGTGCTCGGCCAAAACCCGAAAGCGCAGCTCAATCGAGCCATTTTCTGGCACTTCCAGCTCGCGAGTGAGCGGGCCCTTGGCCGTCAGGCCCGTGAGCGCGGCCACGACCCGCACCTTGCCGGGCGGCATGCCCTTCTTGCTTACGATGACTCCAGCTTCGAAGCTGTCACCAGCCCGCACGAAGCGCGGCAAGGCAGGGCGAGCCATCAACGGCTTACTGGTCGTGACCCGCTCCTGCGTGAAGCCGTAGCGGTCCGCCTGGCCCACCGCCACGGCCATCAACCGATACGTGGTGAGGGCTTCAGGCAACTTGAAGCTTACCTTGGCCTCGCCGCGCGCGTCGGTGATGATGCGCGGGTTGAAGTAGGCAGTCTGCCGAAAATCACGCCGCACGTCGCTCTCTCCGCCGCCGCCGCCATCCCGCCCCTTGTCACGACCGCCCATCGCTTGCAACAGCAGGCGGCCTTCGGCGTCACGGCTCTCGAGGGTCGCGACTTGCAGCGCCCGCGCGCTCGAAAAGGTGAGCAGCGGATCGGGCGTGCGGTAGTCGACGAGCGACAGCACGCCTTCGTCGGCAGCGTAGAGCGTCAGCTCGGTGTTCGGCGCCACGGCACCGCGCGCGTCCTTCACGCTCAGCTTCACGTCAATGCTCTCGCCCGGCCTAAAATCGGCCTTGTTCGGCGTCACCCGCACGGCCAAGCGGCGCGCGTCCGCGTTGACCTGCAAGTTGGCGTAACCCACCCGGTAGCTGCCCGGCTCCAACGGCGCGGCCTTTCCGCTGCGGCGCGGCAGCAAGTGCACGCCCACGAACGCATTTGGCAAAAGCTCGTTGGTGACCGGAATCTCGAAGCTTGGCGCGGTGCCGCGCAGCACGCGACGGTACGAGTGGTAAACGCCCGAGCGCTCGACGGTGATCAGCGCTTCGGCCTCCTTGTACGGCGACTTCACCAACACGCGCGCGCGCTCGCCCACGGCGTAGGACTTCTTGTCCAAGACCAACGCTACGCTGCGACGTTCGCTGTCTTGCCAAGTGGGCTCACCTGCACCAGCGGCGTAAATCGAGAGCGCCGCCTCGGCGGAGTTGCCCCGCTCGTCCTTGGCGCGAGCTACGATCACGTAATAGCCAGCCGCCGGCACCGCCAGCGGGCATGCCGTCGGCTCGCCACCCTTGGTCGTCACCTCGCACTGGGCGACCCGGCGGTCGACGGTCTTGCTCACGCCTCGGTAGTCGTCGCCCGCGGCCTCGCGCGCGTAGGTGTAGCGCCGCTCGATCAGCTCCAGCAGTACCCGCTTGCTGGCCACGCGGCGGCCCTCGGGCGTGAGCGTAACGACCTCGGGCCGAACCGTCCCGGGAGCCTCCACGAAGCCCGCCGGCCCCATTTTCAGCCCCACATAGAAGGCCGCGGGGTGCACTAGCGCGCTCGTCGAGCCAGCCACGCTGCGGCGCGACACGTCCGTCACTTCGGCGTCGACGCGCAGCAGCTCCGTGCCGCGCTGCCCCGGCAGCTCCAGCTTCTCGGACCACACCACGCGGCCTTGCGGGTCCAACTTGCGGGTCTCGCGGCGCAGCTCGCCCGCGGCCGAAACTTCGGACAAATCGTTGTAGTAGACGCCCGCATCGGTCACGAAGTCATCGGCGCCCGGCACCTGGAACCAGGTGGGCTGGCGCGAGACGCTGAGCGAGCTCGAAAGACCTGCCGCCGCCGCGCCGAACAAGTAGTCGGCCTTCAGCTCGAGCTGGGCCGTATCGCCCCGCAGGTAAGCTGGACGGTCGGTGGCGGCTGCTACCTTGAGCTCGACCGGTCGGTACTCGGCGACCTCCAGCGACTGCTGCAGAAAGCGCTCCTGGCCGAGCCCAGAAGCTGTCGCGTAGTAGGTGCCAAGCTCCCCGCCACTCGGCACGCGCAGCTTGGCCGCGAACGTGCCGTAGCTGGTCAAGAGCACTGATTGCGTGCTGAGCACGTCGCCGCTCGGCGAGCGCAAGCTCACGGTCAACGGCTTTTCGCCGGGCAAGGCGTTGCCGGTCGCGCTCTGACTGCGCACGATGCCTTTCAGGTGCAGCTCGTCGCCTGGCCGATACAGGCCGCGATCGGTGAAGAGCACACCGTAGGGGTGCAGCGCGCCCGAAAAATCGGTCGGCACGTCCAAACGGTAGCCTTGCAGGTATTCGGCCACGGGCGCGAAAACGCTGTCCTGCCCGCGCCTCGCGACCAGAATCGCCCGCGCCTCGGGGCTATCGCTCTCCAAGTTGGGCGCGAAATCTGCTGCCGGGATCTGCGCCACGCCGTCCGAGTCGGTGGTGTAAGAGCGCTCCGGACGCCCGGGCATGACCAGCACCACGCTGGCTGCCGCGACCGCTGCGTTGCTGGTGCGATCGGTCACCCACACCAGCGAACCGAAGCGCGACAACTTTGCGCTGATGCCCAGGTCCGAAAGGTTGAGCACCTTCATGTCGACCGGCTTGTCCCAATCGTCCTTGTCGGAGCTGTAGCGCGCGCCAATCGCCAGCGCGCCTCGCCCGGCCGAACCGAGCACTTTGGCGGCGTCCACGCTCAGCTTGGCGATCTGGTTTCTGGCCGCTTGCGGGCTAACGCGCTGCACTTGGGTTTTGGCGAAGCTCGAAAGCCAGGCAATATCCTTCAAATTGCCTGGACCCGGGCGCTGAGCTTCGCGCCAGGCCAGCAAGTCTTGCGGGCCGAGCGCGGCCGTCAAAAGCTCGAAGCTTGCGACGTTGCGCGAGGCTACCGGCACGTTGAGCGGACGGCCCGCGAAGTTGCGTCCCACCGCGCCGATGTCGACGCGCGGGCGGTGGTCCGCAAAACGAAAGGTCAGCGTCACGGCTTTACTCAGGGTCTGCCCGAATTCGTCGATCACGCCCGGGTCGATTTGCAGCCGGTAACTCTGGCCCGCTTGGTAGCGCCCGGGCAGCGGCACGTAGTTGGTCGCCGCGTCGCCGTCCGCCGTCTGTAACGCTAAACCCACGTCGGGCGTGACGTGCAGCTTGCCCACGAGGCTACGTGCCTTCACGCCGTTGTTGAAGATAAGGGAAACCGACGAATCGGCTTCGCAGGGCTCCTTTTCACGTCGCTCGCAGCTCAGCTCCTGCAGCGCCAGCGGGTCGAAGGTGTGAAACGTAACGCTCTGCTCCTCGGCGGCTGGCAACGGCCCTTCGCTGGCGCGCAAGGAGGCCGCAAGCGTGAGAACCACCGCGCGGTGCGGTAAAAGGGCACGCTTCGGGCGCACGACCAGCACGCGGGGTTGCTTCGGATCTGGCTCGACGTCGAAGGGAACAGCGACGTTGCCGCGCCCCGTGCTCATTTCCAGCTTGGCCGCCGCTCGCAACGCGGCTGGCGTGACGACTTGGTTCAACTCCAAGCGCAGCGCCGTACCGAGTGGCAAGCCGCGCTCCCCGTCGCTGGGGGTCGAGCTTTGGAGCGCTGGGCGTCGTGTCTCGAGCTCGAACTGGTACGGCGCCGCCAAGCGGGTTCCGTCGATTGCCGGAAGGCCCGCCGGCACCTCGACCTGAAAGCGAGTCGCGAACGGTAGACGACTGGTCGGCGTGAAAACCAACGCGCGCGACCCGACCCAGCGAAAGTTGCCCGGCACGGCCGGCGTAACGCGAAACACTGGCCCCGCGTCGCCTACCACGCCCAGCGCGTGGACCGGCCGGTCGAAGACCACGTTCAGCTCGCTGACCAGGCCCACCACGCCCTGCGGCGAGGCGAACGCCACCTTCAGCGGCCCGCTGGGCTTGTCCGAAGCCGAGCGCTCCGCGCCCAGAGCCAGCGTCCCACCCGCCACCGGAGCCGGCCGGGTCGCGCCCTGGACGCAGGCGACGAGCAATACGAGCCCAACGCAGAGGACTAAGGGCAGGCGGAGGTTGTTGGGCCGGGCTGGCAAAG
>JAYUYU010000867.1:0-8709 GCA_043752365.1 Myxococcales bacterium
GGCAAAAGCGTCCTCACGGGTGCGCCAGTGCCGCGGCTGCTTCGCCTGCGATGGCAGCGCCCCGGCCTTCCACGTGTGCGCGCTGCGCGCGCTCATTCCTGCAGCCGCCGCGGCAGCCTCAACAGTCTTTCCTTCGGTCATTTTCAGCCTCAAAAGCTGAACCTGCTTGTCCGTGACCATCGAACTCCCGAAGCGTCGGCTACCTGGCCGAAGCTTCTAGATCGAGACCATCGCACACGCCGTCAGCACGCCCCCGACTCTGCAAATCTAATTGTCGTCGGCCTGCAGGAGTAATTGTCGCTGATCAGACGAGGTTGCCTGCACCGTCGACAGCTGCAGCGCCAACGGGCAATGCGCGCACGCGCCGGATAGCAGCTTGTGCGCCGCGGGTGTCGGGGACTGCTTGGCCTGCGACGCGGCGCTGGGCTGCGTGAGCCGCGCGCTTGCCACGAAGGAGCTGCTCAAGGACAAGGACTTCGACGTGGTGACGGGTGACTGGTCGGAATACTCGGTCAACTACGGGTACAGCGTTTTCTCCTGGGACTATGCAGATACGCCCGCGAACGTCGCCGAATTCGGCCCGACGCCGCTCGACGTCGACGAACAAGAGTACGGCGTCATGAGCCAAAGCGTGACGAGTTCCGCAAAGCACCTTGAAGCTAACCCTCTCCGGTGTTTATCAGCTTGCGCCCGGCGGTACCTCGCTCGACATTTACGACAGCGTCTACGTCTCGCTGTACGCGGGGGCGACGCAAAATCAGGTGCACACGTTCAACGTCTGGAACGGGACCGATATCGAGCGCACGATTTGGAGGTTCAGCTACGAGGCCACACGTGCTGACTTGGCCAGCCTGCTCGGTAAGCAGGCACGGCTCGAATTCGAAGCCTACGCTTGGGATTCGCTGTTCGACTTCGACACCCTGTCGCTGAAGGCAAGCTACTGCCCCTAAGTGGCGCTCTCACCCAGCGCGTCACCTGCCACACTTTCCGGCACTCCGGAGCGGGTCAGTCCTGAAGCCAACAACTTCGGAAGACTGGGAAGCGATTCGCTTGTTCGCCGTCGACGTTGGAGAATTGACAGACCAGCCTAACTGTCTCTCCCTCGCGTACCGTTGCAAGCCTGTCTAGAGCCCGCGCCCCAAAAAGGCACAGCGCGTGTCCCGGCTGACTTCCGCTTGTGCTTTCCAGCTCCACGGATCCCAGGTTTTCTTCGACTTCCTTGATTTCGGCCGAACCGATACCCGGTGCGAACATGGTGACCTCAGCCTTGCTCGCTTTCTCGGTTCTCAACCCCTTCCGCTTCACTCGCCCCTCAAGTCCGACTTCTTTGCCTCGCATCCTCACAGCGGCCGCGACCTCATCGCGACGCACGTCGGCGGCGACGTTTTCAACTGGTCGAAAGGACGTCGAACACCCCTGAACACCCAAGACAAGGACCCCGATCGCTGCCGGCCTCTGCATGCTCGTAGCGTATCAATTGAGAATCGCGATTGGCAACTCTCGCAAATACACGCGGCCCAGAGGCTCGCAAGGGCCGGGGCCTCCCGGACCCGAAACCGCGTGCTCGAGCCTTCGGCGTAGTCGGCGGCAGCTGAAGCGCGCTATGTTGGACGGACCCGAGTCGATGCCCGAATACGCATGGTCCTCGAACACTGCCCCGGATCCGAGCCGCAGGCATTTCTTTCTCGGTGCGCTTTCGTTGGTAGTCGTGGGATGTCGTAGGAAGTCAACCCAGGCCTCGGCGTCCCTTGCTCTGGCCGAAATCGAGCAAGCGAGCGGCGGGCGCCTGGGAGTCTTTGCCGTGGACACCGGGACGGGCAAGGAACTTCATCACCGCGCGGACGAGCGATTTGCAATGTGCTCCACGTTCAAGTGGATACTGGCCGCGGCAGTGCTCCGGCATATCGCTCGCGGTGTCCTATCCTTTCAACAACGACTCAGCTTCGGCGAGCCCGATTTGCTCGAGTACGCCCCTGTCAGCCGTAAGCACCTAGCCGACGGATTCATGACGGTCGAGGCCCTTGCAGAGGCCATCGTCACGTTGAGCGACAATACTGCGGCCAATTTACTGCTTCGGACAGTCGATGGCCCTGCCGGCCTCACGCACTTCATCCGAGAAAACGGCGATTCAGTTACACGGCTTGATCGAGATGAGCCGTTGCTGAATGCCAATGAGCCAGGTGACCCGCGGGACACTACGACTCCACGAGCCATGGCGCATCTCATGCGGCGGTTGCTTTGTGATCAAGGTCTTCCCGAACCCTATCGTGCCCGCCTACTAACCTGGATGCGCGCGTGCGAAACGGGAAACAATCGCCTCCGCGCTGGCTTCCCTCACGACTGGATTGTTGGCGACAAGACCGGGAGTGGCCTCCACAACGCCATAAACGACGTAGCCATTGCTTCGCCACCAGGCCGTGCGCCTGTCCTCGTTGCCGCGTACCTCAGTGGAGGATCGTCGACCAAGGACGCGCTGGAAGCCGCGCACGCAAAGGTGGCGAACCTGGTGGCGCGAGAATTGTAGGGGTTTCGCGCGGCCCTGCGAATCTGAGGAAGCAGGGTACCGCTGAGTAAGGAGCGGAAGACATGACTACTAGAGCGCGCCCGAAAGTCGTGGTCGTTGGGGATCTGAACGGTGCCTACGACGTCTTGGTCGATATCTTGCGTGGAACGAAGCTGGTCAACCGGGAGCTGGCGTGGCGCGGCGGGCGCGCCGAGCTCGTCCAAATGGGAGACCTGTTCAATCGCGGCGACGGCGGGCTACTGGCGTTGCGGCTATTGCTCAGACTGCAACGCCAAGCTCGCAGGGTCGGGGGAAAGGTGACAGTGCTCCTCGGCAATCACGAGGTGATGACCGCGTTGGGCCACGAAGGCTATTGCACGGAGGGCGAATACCTCAGCTTCGCAAGCGCACGGGAGCGGCGCGCTTGGCCGGCCCGGGTCGCACGAGCCATGAAGCGCCTCGTTCGCCGGCGCCCGAATGGCATCCTCTTGCCGATCGAGCCGCGTCTCGAAGCCTGGAAGGTCGAACATGTGCCCGGCCGCGCTGCGCTCCGCAAAGAGCTTGGACCACATGGCAAGCTAGGCCGCGCGCTAAGGGCGCTCCCGGTGGCCTACCAGACGCAAGGTTGTCTGTTCCTACACGCCGGCTTGCTGCCTGATTGGGCCGAACTTGGGGTCGACGGCCTTAACGATCGCGCGCGCGACACCTGGGCCCTTGCCGGCAATCGGCTCTGGTCGTTGCCGGAGCACAGCCTCTTCCGGGATCCAACCGGGCCACTTTGGGATCGCAGCTTGGTACGAGGCGGCGTGAAGGCCCGCTCCATACTGAACCGCTCGCTCAGCCAAGTGGGAGCGGCGCGCATGATCGTCGGTCACACGCCAACCGAGTCGTTGGCTGGTGGCGAAGCCGGCAGCGTGCTGCTCTTGGCGGGAGGTCGGTTGGTTGCGGTCGATGTCGGTTTGAGATCCGGACCCAACACGCCGAGGACCGCGCTGATCTTGGATGGTCCGAGGGGGCTGGAGTGGACGCCGGACAAAACCCGCGTGCTGTGGAACACGCGCAGCGTTCGCGCGCGTCGCTGAAGCTTCCGAGACCCGTGGCGAGAAGCGGGTCCGGAAGGATTTGCAGCAAACGGCCTGCGTGAGGGCTCTCTCCTGCTCACCGTGAGGCGTGTAGCTCGAATCCGAGAACCCGCGCGAATCCAGCGAAGTCCTTGTCGGTGGTTAGGATCGCGAGCTTTCGCCGCATGCTCACCGCGCAGATTAAGAAGTCCGTGTTTGACCCCTGAAGCCCTTTTGCTCGACACCGATTGAAGCACGTCGCCGCTTCTTCATAGTCAGTCTCGTCGACTGACTCGTCACCAAACGCTCGCAGACGATCTCGTAGTTTCTTGTACTGCTCGGTCGCTCGAATTCCTGACAGGATTTCTTGACGGATCGCCCCGATCATCGACACGCGTCCCTCTCGGATTAGCTCAACCAGTTCCGCCGTCTCGCTACTTCCTTGCGCGGCCGGTCGCCTCAGCGCCAACGACCACACCGACGTGTCGACCAACACGTTCACTTGCGCCGCCGCTGCTGCTTGTAGTCGTACGTCGGATCTACGTCGAGTTTGCCGAACAGCTCGACGATCTGCTGCTGCTTGCGCCGTTGAATGTACTCAGTCAACGCCTGCGTCACCGTCGCGCGTTTGGTCTTTTGACCGCCGATCCGGCGCGCTTCCTCGAGGAGTCGGTCGTCGATTGCAAGGTTCGTCGCCATGTGTGAATTGTCACACATCGGTATGTGTGGAGCAAGGCGCCTCAACGCGGGGGGCAAAGCTCTCAGACCTGGCTGCCGCCTAGCATGACCGCAGTTTTTTGCGCCATTGTGGATCGACCTTACGATCGTACACTGCGCCGCAATGACGCTTACGAGCTTATCGCTACCCAGCCGCCTGTGGTTGTCGTGGGTATGCGCCTTTCGCGTGTTGTTCGACGGCCAGTTCGCCGCGCGCGTTGCCCGACTGCGCGAGGCGGCGGAGCAGCCGGAGGAGCTGCCCGCGCCCAGCCCGCAGCAGGACCATGTCTCCGTTCCTGTGGTAGCCAGCCAACCGTCCGCGTCGACGGGCGCGCTCCAGTTGCTCTCGCTGCTGCAGCGAGAAGGTCGCTTCGTCGATTTTCTTCAGCAAGACGTGACAGGCTTCGGCGACGTGGACATCGGCGCTGCGGCTCGGCTCGTGCATGAGGGCTGTCGGCGCGCGCTGCGAGCTCACGCCCAGGTCGTCAGCGTGCGTAGCGAAGCCGAGGGCTCCACGGTCGTGCTCGAGCGGGCGAGCGCGGACGTCAAGCTGGTCGGCAATGTCGCGGGCGTGGCGCCGTTTCGCGGCGTGCTGCGTCACCGTGGCTGGCGGGTCGAAGAGCTCACGCTTCCGACGCTGCTTGGCTCGCACGACCCGAAGCTGCTGGCGGCGGCGGAGCTGGAGCTGTCATGAGCACGAAGCTCGTCGTGGGCATCGACCTCGGTACCACGCACTGCGCGCTAGCCTTTGCGCCGTTAGCCACTCCGGACGCTCGCGTCCAAGTGCTACCCATCGAGCAATTGGTGGCGCCGGGAGCGGCCGAAAAGCGCCCGCTTTTGCCCAGTTTTTTGTATTTTGCGCACGACAGTGAGGCGGCGCTTGCACTGCCGTGGGACGCCGAACGACGCTTCGCCGTGGGCGAGCTGGCGCGCGCACGTGGCGCAGAGGCGCCCGAGCGCGTCATCTCCAGCGCCAAGAGCTGGCTGTCGTATGGCGGAGTCGACCGACGCGCCGGCAGCTTGCCGCTGAACGCTCCGAGCGACATCGAGCGCATCTCGCCGGTCGAGGCTTCGTTTCGGCTGCTCGATCACCTCAACGAGGCGTTTCGCGCCGCCCGCCCTCAAGACGGCGATCTGGCCGCGCACGAGGTGGTGCTGACCGTACCGGCATCGTTCGACGCCGGCGCGCGCGATCTGACCGTCGAGGCGGCGCTCGCGGCCGGTTTCGAGCAGGTGACCTTGCTGGAGGAGCCACAAGCCGCGCTGTACGCCTGGATCGAGCAAAACGGCGAGGCCTGGCGCACACACCTCCGCGATGGCGATCGGGTGCTGGTGATCGACATCGGCGGCGGGACCACGGACTTCTCACTGATCGATGCGGTGGCGCTGGACGGCTCGCTAGGGCTGCAGCGCGTCGCGGTCGGCGATCACATCTTGCTCGGCGGCGACAACATGGACCTGGCGCTTGCCCACGTCGTGGCGCAAGAGCTGACGGCGCAGGGCAAAGAGCTCGACCGCTTTCAGCTCGGCGCGCTGGCCCACGCTTGCCGCAGCGCCAAGGAAAAGCTGCTCTCCGACGCCGCGCTGGAGCAAGTCGCGGTCGTGCTCCCCAGCCGAGGCTCACAGCTGATGGGCGGCACGATTCGCGGCGAGCTGAGGCAGCAGCAAGTCCAAGCCTACCTGCTCGACGGCTTCTTTCCGCGCGTCGCGGCAAACGAACAGCCCAAGACGCGAGCGCGCGCAGGCTTGACTCAAGTCGGTCTGCCGTACGCTAGCGATCCCGCCATCACCCGGCACCTGGCAGCGTTTTTGGCGCGGCACGCCTTCACTAGCAACGAGGCGGCGCGCCCGCCCACGGCAATCTTGTTCAACGGCGGCGTGTTGAAGGCCGACGTGCTGCGCCGGCGCGTGATCGACACGCTCAACGGCTGGCTGCAAGAGCGCGGCGCCGCGCCGGCACGCGTGCTGCCGGGCGAAGATCTAGACATGGCGGTGGCGCGCGGCGCCGCCTATTACGGCCTCGTCCGTCACGGCAATGGTCTGCGCATCCGCGGCGGCACGGCGCGCGCCTATTACGTGGGCATCGAAAGCCCGATGCCTGCGCTGCCGGGGTTGGAGCCGCCCGTCTCGGCGCTGTGTGTCGCGCCCTTCGGCATGGAGGAGGGCTCGCAGGCCGAGCTGCCAGCTCAAGAGCTGTTCGTCGTCGTGGGCGAGCCCGTGACGTTTCGCTTCTTCGGCTCCTCGACGCGGCGCGGTGACCGAGCCGGAAGCCTGCTCGAGCGCTGGAGCCCGAGCGAGCTCGAGGAGCTGCCTCTGATTGAGCTGACCCTCCCACCCGCCAGCCGGGCGCCGGGCGACGTGGTGGCGGTACAGCTACAAGCTTCGATCACCGCCATCGGCACGCTGAAACTGGAAGCCGTAGCGCAGGCACCGGTGGTGCCCAACGAGCGCTGGCAGATCGAGCTCAGCGTCCGGCACGGAGCAGCGAGCGGAGCGTGAGCGTGCATCACGTCGGCATCGATCTCGGAACGACGCACACGGTCGTCGCGTTCACGACCAGCGACGCGCCCGATGGCGAAAGCCAAGTTCTGCCCATACCGCAGCT
Organism: Myxococcales bacterium; assembly: GCA_043752365.1. Taxonomy (GTDB): domain Bacteria; phylum Myxococcota_A; class Polyangia; order Polyangiales; family Polyangiaceae; genus PMG-095. The sequence continues at coordinate 6,887 of JAYUYU010000867.1, forward strand.
AGTCAGCGCGCACGAGCTAGAGGCGCTGCCCCTGTTGCCGTCGTTCTTGTACGCGCCCGCAGCCGGAGAGAGCGTCGCCGATCCGTTCGACGAGCTCCCCTGGCTGGTGGGTCGCTTCGCCAGGCATCGGGGTCAAGAAGTCACGGAGCGCCTGATCGCCTCGGCCAAGAGCTGGCTGAGCCACGCCCGTGTCGCGCGTCGCGACGCCATCTTGCCCTGGGGCGCCGACGCCGGCGAGGTACCCAAGATCTCGCCGGTCGAAGCGAGCCGGCGGCTCCTGGCACACGTGAGGCGCAGCTGGGACGTCGCGTTCCCCGAGCAACCACTGTCCGAGCAGAGCGTGGTCCTGACCGTTCCGGCTTCCTTCGACGAGGTGGCGCGCGAGCTCACGGTGGAGGCGGCCGAGCTGGCAGGGCTGCGCGTGCGCTTGCTGGAGGAACCGCAGGCCGCGTTTTACGATCTGGTCGCGCGTGGTCGCGACGCCATCGAAGCGCTTCTCACGCCCGAACGCGCGAGCGCCATGGTGCTGGTGTGTGACGTGGGCGGCGGCACCACCGACCTGACCTTGATCGAGGCGCGTCGCGGCGCTGACGGCGACCTAAAACTCGACCGTGTGGCCGTGGGGCGACATTTGCTGCTAGGCGGAGACAACATCGATCTCACGCTCGCCCAGCTGTGTGAGCAGCGAATGCTCGAGGGTGAGCGCCTCGACGCCCTGCGCTTCAGCCGCCTCTTGCTGGCGTGTCGTGACGCCAAAGAGACGCTGCTAGGCCCGGGCGCCCCCGAGTCGGTGCCGATCAGACTCGCCGGTCTGGGCTCGTCGCTAGTTGGCGGTACGCTGGCGACTGAGCTGTCGCGCGCCCAGGTCGACGAGCTAGTCTTCGAAGGATTTTTGCCGCTGGTCACGCGCGCGGAGCCAGCGGCAAAGGCGCGCGCCGGGCTAGTTGCGTTTGGCCTTCCTTATGAGCGCGATCCGGCCATCTCGCGCCACGTCGTGCAGTTTTTGCAGCGGCACAGCACGACCGGCGTGGACGCGCTGCTGCTCAACGGCGGGCTATTCCACGCCCAGCGCGCCGCCGAGCGCGTGCGTGAAGTGGTTTCGGAGTGGAGCGGTCGTCAGGTCCAACTCCTGCCATACCCCGATCCGGACTTGGCCGTCGCGCGCGGAGCCGTGGCGTACAGTCGCTCGCTAGCAGGCCACGGGCTGCGCATCGGCGCCGGCACCCCCCGCGGCTTCTATGTGTCGGTCGACGAGCGCGCGGCTCGGCGTGCGCTGTGCGTGGTACCAAGGGGCGCGCGTGAAGGTGAGCGCCACGCAGCTCGCTCCGGCGGACTGTGGCTGCGCGTGGGTGCGCCCGTGCGGCTCGAGCTGTTTACGTCGGACAACGCAGCCTCACACCGTCCCGGCGAAATCGTCACTTTAGACGACGATTTCGTGCCGCTGCCGCCCGTAACCACGCTGTTCGCGCGAGGCGACACCGCCCCCGCCGAGCAGGCTGACCTCGAAGTGGCGCTAGAGGGCGAGCTCAGCGCCATCGGCACGGTCGAGCTGGCCTGCGTCGAGCTACATCCAGCCGAAGGCCGCGCCCCCAGGCGTTTTCGGTTGGCCTTCGAGCTGCGCCAGGCTGAGCCCTCGTCACCGAGCGCCAAGTCCCTACCGCCAGCACCATCGCAACCGCCGCCGCCTCGCCTAAGCGACGCCCTAGAAACCGTGCGCCGCGTCTTCGGCGAAGGGCGCACCGACGTAAAGGAACGCGAAAGCAAGGATTTACCCAGAGAGCTGGAGCGGCTGCTAGGCGAACGCCGGACTTGGACGCTCGAAA
>JAYUYU010000868.1:0-3452 GCA_043752365.1 Myxococcales bacterium
TTGGCGGTCGACCGTGTGCGTCTCAATCCCGCTCGTGAAGGCGGCACCGGAGAACCAATAGAAGCTCACCGGCGGGTAGTCGATGCGTGGCTTCTCGGCTGTGCGCGCGCCGCTTGGATGATGGCGTTGGGCGCCGACAGGTTGATGGCCTTCGCAACGGCGGGTGGTGCGCGCGTCGGGTGATGTCCCTCGGGCCGCGCGCCTAGGCGCCGCCGCGGCGAGATGGCCCTCGCGGCGGCGCCATGGTGGTGGCGCCGCCGGAGGGAGGCGGTCAGTCGAAGCGCAAGAGCGCTTCGGCGACGCGCGTGACGACGTCGCGGTCGACGAGCTTCTTCTTGCGGCGAGCGGCATCCTTCAGTGCCGCGGTGGCGAGTCGGTCGATTTCGCGCAGCGCACCCTGCGAGAGTTCGTGCAGGGCTGCGAGGGCGTCGTCGGGGAAGAGGGCGCGGTCGGTGCCGGCGGCGGCTAGGCGAAAACGCACGTATTCGGCTGTGTCTTCGATGGTGGCGGGAGCGATCAGGAAGCGGTGGTGGATGCGGGTCAGTAGGGATCGATGCGCCCGCCGCGACAGGTTGGCCTCGAGCTCGGGCAGGCCCACGAGCACCAGCGAAAGCAGGGCTTTGGCGTCCCATTCGTAGTTCAGGAGGATGTGCAGGTGCCCGAGCATGTCAGGGTGCAGCAGGTGGGCTTCGTCGAGCAGAAACACCGGATGTACCTTGTCGCGCCGCAGCTCTTGCACGTGCGTCTCGACCGCCAAGAAGAGATTGGCGGCTACGGAGGTCGGGTGCAGCCCCAGCGTGTGGCAGAGATGACGGTAGAAATCGCGCCGGCCGAGGGTCGCGTTGCGACAGTAGGTCAAACGGAAGCCCGCCTGCGGCAACCTTCGGCGTAGCGCTCGAAGCACGCACGTCTTGCCGACGCCGGGTTCGCCCAGCAAGAGCACGCTCTGCCGATCGGTGAGCGCTTCCTCGATGTCGGTGACCAGCGCGACTTTGCTTTCGGGGAGCCACAGCTCGGCGTCCTCGATCTCTTTGTTAAATGGCGACGAGCGCAGGCCAAAGCATGAAAGATCAGAAGATGTCGTCATCGGAGTCCTCCTCGCTGCTGCTGCCAAGCGTGCGCCCAGGCGCGAAATCGACGGAGTTCTTGGGCATTTCCGGGGCAGGCCGGCGAGGCGGGCGCCGCTTCTTGTTGTTCCCGGTCGGGTCCACGACGCTCAACGCGATGCGCTTGCCGTCCAGCTCGAGCACGGGCTGTGCACCGTCGAAGAGGCTGGTCGCCACCGTGATGGTCTGGCCGGCGAGATAGCCCAAAGGGATCTCGTACACGGTGCCGTCCACGCTAATAGTCGTGTCGCGGCGCACGCGGCGGCGAGCGCGCACTGTCAGCGCGGCACGCAGCTCGTCCTCCGTGACTCGCACCTTCTCGCCCTCGGCGTAGCGCGCGGCTGGTGTGCGACCGAGGATGCCGGCGTGAGGCGCGCCCTGGTAGTAGCGAGCAAGCCAGTCGCGGAGCTTGAGCTCGACTTCCGGCAGTGACGCGACTTGTCCGATGTGCGACAGCGCTTCTTCGCGCATTCGTCGCCAGAAGCGCTCCATCTTTCCGCGCGCTGGCGCGTCATACGGGCGCGCGTGCAAGAGCGAGATACCAAGCCGCGCGCACACCAGTCGCAAGATGTCTCCCCGGTAAGTCGCCCCGTTATCCAGGTATAAAGCGTCGGGTTTTCCATGCTCGAGGAGCGACTGCGCAAAAATCGACAGCATCCTTTCTTCCCGCTCGTCGCTGTACACGCGCAGGTTGATCCCATAGCGGGAGGCGTCGTCGAGTAGGCCATGCACGCGTACTGGCGCCCGCTTGCCGTCCAACGTGAGCGTCGGGCCATGGCAAACATCGCCGTGCCACAGCGCACCGGGACGCTCGGCCTGCCAGCGCAGACGTGTCTTGATGCCATCACCATCTGCCGCTGCCGTGCGGACAAGGCCGCGCTCGGCAAGCATGCGCCGCACCGTGCACGCCGTCACCTCCGAGCCTAGCCGGCCGTCGGCCAGCAGAGTGCGAAGGATGACCTTCACGCTCACGCTCGGGTGCTCGCGACGGATGTCGCAGAGCAGCTCACGTAGCTGCGGCTCCAGATCGCGGCCGCGCCCACGGTCACCGCGCGCCCGGGGCACCAAGGCCTCAAGTCCTCCCTTTTTGAAAGCGTACAGCCAGCGCTCGAGCGTCGCGACCGAGTAGCGGCGCGTCATGTCGCTGCCTGGCGCACGCACGCGCTGCTCGCTCAGGCGGCGCAGCGCCTCGCTCCGCGCGCCATGGTCGAGCTCGCGCACCGCCAGCTCACCTATCAATCCATGGCGAAAAACCGCCATTTTTTCGCCGTGATTCTTCGGGGTCAAATGCTCCATCTCAGCTCCTTCTGCGGCGCTTTCGGCGCCCGCTAAGACCTCTTGCCGGCTCCCACCCGCCGCGTGCCCGATCGTCCTCGGTGGATCGCGAGCCCCGCGTCGCGCCGGCGCGGGCTGTCCATCTCGCCGGCGTGCGGCGCGCGCCTCCAACGCGAGGCGGCTCACGCCGCGATCGCCGCCCCGATGAAGACTTTCTCCTCGAGAGCGCCACCAAGCTCGCGTCCTCCGCGAGCTGCGAGCACCTGCGCGACCTGCCGCGCCACGCTTCGCCGTGCGACCTCCGTGAGCCCGCACAAGCCGAAGAGCACGCCACTTCGTACAGCCTCGATCCAACGCCTCAAGGTCACCCAGTGCTCGACCGCCGACCCGCCCACCGACCGCGAGGGGCTTGTCCGAGCCCGCACGCTCGCGCTGCTCTCGCCCGAGCCGTACGCGAGCAGCGCCAGCCCTACCGCCCCAGCGCTGTACCAGCGTCGCCGCAAGAGCCCGCGCGGCCCCACGACCAGCACCGCTTCGCAAGCCCGGCAGCGATACCGCCGCAGCATCACCAGCCCCTGCTCCGGAGCGCGCCCAGGCCCGCTCGGACCCCGCACCTGGTGCGCCACGAGCCCGTGACCCACGATCACCAGCCGACCGCCGAGCGGCTGGCCCGCTGCCCCGCAGCACGGGCACGCCCCCGGCCGCGCCTCTGCGCACCCAGGCGTCGCTTCGCTCCAGGCCTTGATTCCGAGCGGACTTGCGACGAATCTCTGGGCGCTTCGTGTCTTCTCTACGGCGGATGCGCAGCACGGCGGAGAGGGCGGGCCCGTCCAAAGACACGCCCTCTCCGTCACCTTGCTTGGCTCGTGCTCTCCTTTGGCCGCGACCCCTACTCGCCCCGCAACGCCACTACCAGCCGCTCCCCCGGGGCCGTAGATCCACGGGGCGCCGCACAGCCGCCTCGCTCGCTTCCACCTCGTCGTCGGCGCCCAGTATGCGCTACTCCGAGATGCCCCTCACGCAGTCGGCTACGCGCAGGGCAGCAGAGACTCAGGCTGCGGGCGCGCTAAC
>JAYUYU010000869.1:0-3452 GCA_043752365.1 Myxococcales bacterium
CTGAGCAGCTTCGCAACGCCTTCGTACAAGAAGACTGCCGTCGCCGTCTGGACTACGCTTGCTCCAAACGCGGGGAGCAAGACCAGCAGAAGCAGTCCGAGGCCGCCCTTCAGCAAGCCGTCCGCCACGATGAACTTCGTGGCCAGCCGGTCCAGAAGCGGCGCATGTGGGGGCCGTGGCGGCTCGAGCAACATGTTCTTGCCGCTATCGAGGGCGATGGCCAGGGCGGGCGGGCCGTCGCCCAAAAAGTTGATCCAGAGGATCTGCAGCGCCGTGAAGGGTAGCAGGATGGAGCCATCGCCTTTGCGTAGCCCGAACAGCAGAGAACCGGCCGCAGCCCCGAGCACCAAGATCATGAGCGCGACGTTGCTCGAGAAGCTGAATCGGACGAAGCTTTGAACGTTCGCGTAAATGCTCCGACCTTCCTCGACGGCCGCCACGATGGTCGCGAAGTTGTCGTCGAGCAACACCACATCGGCGACCTCGCGGGCCACTTCGCTGCCGCGCCCACCCATGGCGATACCCACATCGGCGCGTTTCAGCGCAGGAGCGTCGTTCAGGCCGTCGCCGGTCATTGCGACCACTTCGCCGCTAGCCTGCAAGCGTTCGATCAGCCGGAGCTTGTGCTCCGGCAGCATGCGAGCGAAAATGTTGCTGCTTGCGATGCGTTTATCGAGGTCAGCGTCCGAATCTCCAAGCTCGGCGCCGTCCACCACGTTCGTCGCGTCCATGCCCACGGCCTGTGCGATCGCATTTGCCGTTGCGGCGTGATCGCCCGTGATCATCAAAACGCGTATCCCTGCCCGTCGTGCGGCCAGGACGGCTGCCCTGGCCTCCGGCCGCGGTGGATCGCCCAAGCTGACTAGACCGACGAACGTTAGGTCGGTCTCCGCCTCCGCTCGCCCTCGGGCGAGTCCCAACACTTTAAAACCTTGGCGCGCGGCCGCTTCGACGCGCTCGAGTACGCGCTTGCGCTCTGCTTCGTCCATCTGACACCTAGCGAGGATGGCTTCGGGCGCCCCTTTCAGGAACGCCGTTCGCTCGCCGCGCCGACCTAGAACGGTGACGCGCATGCAGCGCCACTGACTATCGAAACCACGGCTCGAGAGCCGTGGATAGGCTTGATGGAGAGCGGCAACGTCGGTGCCGCTTTTGGTAGCGTAAGTGGCGAGAGCCAGCTCCAGGGGATCCCCGGCGCCCGAGGAAGGGTCCGAGTCGTTGGCCAGCACCATCGCACAGAGCGCGTCTTCGGTGTGCCCGGGGGCGTCAACCTGGGCCACCGTCAATCGATTCTCCGTGAGGGTGCCGGTCTTGTCGGTTGCGATGACAGTCACCGAGCCCAGGGCCTCCACAGCTGCCATACGGCGGACGACGGCACGCCGACGAGCCATACGCTGGACGCCGAAGGCCAGTGCCAACGTCATCATCGTCGGCATACCTTCAGGCACCACCGCGACGCCGAAGGCGACGGCAAACATTAGAATTGGCAGCGGATGGGACCAGCCTTGCACGGCAAAACCGAGGAGGGCGATTGCGCCGCACAGCACCAGGACAACTCGCGCAATGCGCCCGCCGAGCTCGGCTACCCGTTGCTCGAGCGGCGTCTTGGTGGTGTCGATCGCGCCGATGCTCGCGGCGAGCTTCCCCATATTGCTGTACTTGCCCGTGCGAGAAACGCTCATCAGACCATCAGACAGTGGCCGTGGGTGAGGAGCGTGCCGCAGAGCAGCTCCTCACCCTCAGCTTTGTCGACCGGCAGGAACTCTCCGGTCAGCACCGATTCATCGACGCTGAGGGATTCTGGAGCCTCTGCGATGCCGTCAGCCGGCACGCGATCACCAGCCTCAAGCCGCACAACGTCGCCGGGTACGATCTGAGCCGCATCGATTCGCACGAAGGATTCGTCTCGAAGCGCCCAGGCACGCGGTGCTCCGAGCCGCTGCAGCTCGAGCAGCGCCTGCTCGGAGCGATACTCCTGCAGTACGCCGAGCCCTGCGTTGAGGAAGATGATGGCGAGAATCGCGAGGGCTTCGAGCGGCACGCCGACGGCTCCGACCATGAGCCAAGCGGCGAGGTCTACCGTCAGCGCGGCGAGCAGTAGGTAGATCAGTGCATTCTTGAGCTGCGCAAAAATGCGTGCCACGAGCGCGCGCGGCGGCTTGGCCGGGAGCGAGTTTGCCCCGACCCGCTCGAGAGCAGCGCGGGCCTGTTCGGAGGTAAGCCCAGTCACTGATTGTCTTTCATCGGATCGACCCGTGCTAGAAGCGCTTCTGCAGTTTCCGCGCCACCGATCGAGTTTGCATTCCCGCGGAGCTGCGGCGCATCGGACGCAAGTCCTGCGCGAAACCGCACGAGTTTCGGGGAGGCCAGTTGACTCAAGACCGAGGCGCCTGACCGTGGGGCGCGCCGGCCGCTGGCGTTAGCCGCAATTGCTGGAGCAGGTCATCCAGGTCAGCCCCGGATGCGGGCAAGCAAGTCAACAAGCTCCCGACATGGCGGCGAGCCCAATCGGGAGTGCGGGTGCTGACGACGGCCTGCTCCGCGAGCCCCAGGAGCGACTCCCACTGTCTCCTCCGGTTGGCGCCGTAGCCCTCTCCGAAAGGCGGCCGCGACGGATCCCTCAACGCGTCTCCCATTCGCAGCGTCAGCTCACTCGCCTCATCGAGGCCCACGTTGAGGCTTTGTACGCCAAGCGGGCCAGTCAGGTGCGCGGCCTCGCCCGCTAGCCAGACTCGCCCCTTGCCGAAATGGTCGACCAACGCCCTGCGGAACTCGGCCACGCCACTCCAGTCGCACGACACGACTTGTTCGCCGTACCAAGGCATGCGGGCGAGCAGTAGGTCCTGCAAGGCTCGCGGGTCGAGCGCTCGGTTGAGGGAGACTCCGAGCTGGAAGCTGAAGCGTGATTGACCACCCTGCAACGGATACACGGAGTTGCAGTAGCCCTCGGAGAGGGCCAGCTGTGCTTCGCTGCCGGAGCGCTGTGTCGTCGCGTCGAAGAATGCAAAGCTTTGTAGGGCGCCATGGTTAACGAGCTGGAGGCCGAGCGCCTCTCGCACGGTAGAATCATAGCCATCCGCTCCAATCACGAAGTCAGCCTCGAATGCGCTGGCTTCGCCGCGCGAGCCGAGCATTCGTCGCGCCGGGTCATCGTCAAGCAACCGGCCCCACACCGAATCCTCGTCCTGCTGCAGCGCTTCTAGCCGAGTGTTCCACTCGACGGCAACGCCGCCTCGCTCGAGTTCGTTCAGCAAAGCCTGTCTGAGAACGTTCTGCGGAAGCGTCAATGTGCCGAATTCGACGCCTGCCGCCGTGGGAAGGTCGAGCACAGCGCGGCGTTCATCCTCGGTGTAGACCGCCAAGCGTGTGACCGGACGACCGCGCCAGAACATCGCTGCTAACGCGCCGACCTCCTTCAGCAGTCGCAGGCTTTGCGGGTGCAGAACGACCGG
>JAYUYU010000870.1:0-8688 GCA_043752365.1 Myxococcales bacterium
GGGATGGGCGTTTGCTCAACCCCGAGTCGACGGCGGGCCCCACACTGCCCCGAGCGTCGAGCCCCGGCCCCGCGCGCCCCGACCGGAGACCGCTTCCCCAAAGGCGTCCGGCCGGGGACGTACGGAAAATGCCGGACGCGTCGCCACGGAGCACGATCGAGTCGAGGACGCGTTCTCGTCCTCGGCGAGCTGCGCGGGGCTGGTCGGCCGTGGCGGCCGTTTGGAGCGCACGCCCGGCAGCGCGCGCTTCGCCAGCTGGAATTTGCATTGGTTCCCCGACGGCGTCCCCGGCCAAAAAGAAGTCGGCGTCGACGTGGCTTGGCTGGCGTGCGCGTTGGCCTGGCTCGATGCAGACGTGATTGCAGTTCAAGAGGTGAAGCAGTCACCAAAGGCCGAGCAGGCGCTGGCAAGCCTGCTTGGCGAGCTGAATCGCTGGTCGGGGGCGCGCTACGTGGCGCGCTTGGACGACTGTGGGCGACGCGTGCCGCAGCACGTCGGGTTGATTTGGAACGAGGCGCGCGTGGCCGCCAGTGAGCTTACGACCGTCGCAGCGCTCAATCCGCATGGCACCGCCTGCGAAAGCCAGCTCCGCCCCGGACTGGCGGCGCGCTTTCGCTTTCCGGGCGGCTTGGATTTGCAAACCGTCTCCGCGCATTTCAAAAGCATGACGGATAGCCGCGCCTTCGGCCTACGCAAGGCGTCGTTTGCCGCGGTTCCGGGGGTACTGCTCGCGATGACTCGGGCTAGCCGCGACCCGGACTTTTTGCTGCTGGGAGATCTGAACACCATGGGCTGCAAAGACTGCGCGCCGCCCGTCTCGGCGGGCGAAGAACTAGCGACCGTACAGAAGCAATTGCTAGCGGGTGGCCTGCGTTTGGTGCCTGCGGACGCCGTTGGCAGCCAGCTCTACGCTGGTCGGCTGTCGCTGCTCGACCACGCATTGGCAGCCACGGCAATGCGCGAGCTCTCGCCCGCCACTCGTAGCCACTTGGCCGGCATTTGTGCTGCCGGTCGCGCGTCGACGGACCGCGACAGGAAGCAGCAACGCCGACGGCTGAGCGACCATTGTCCCCTCGTGCTCGATCTAACCGACCGCGACTTAGACTAGGGTTTGCCCATGGCCAAGGGCTTTTGGTTGGTGAAGAGCGAGCCTTCTGTTTACCCGTGGGAACGCTTCGTGAAAGAGAAGCACACCGCGTGGGACGGCGTGCGCAGCTTCGAGGCGCGCAACAACCTGCGCGCGATGAAGAAGGGCGACTCGGTGCTCTTCTATCACTCGAACGAAGGCAAAGAGGTCGTGGGCCTGGCGACGGTGTCGGCCGAGGCCACGCCCGAGCAGACGAGCGACGAGGGCGAGTGGTCGGTCGTCGAGCTGTCTGCGAAGAAGACGTTGAATCGCCCGGTGACGTTGGCGCAGATCAAAGCCGAAGAGAAGCTGGCGAGCTTTGGGCTCGTGAAGAAGAGCCGGCTGTCGGTCGTACCCGCCAGCGCCGCCGACTTCGAGCTGATTTTGAAGCTATCGGAAACGAAGCCTTAGCTCAGTCGCCCGGCTTGCCTTCGCGAGCGTCGCCCGGCTTGCCTTCGCGAGCGTCGCCCAGCTCAATCAGCGTGGCCAGCGCTTCGATTTCGCGCTTGGTCGCGATCTCGCGCTGCCGCAGGCCTTTCAGCTCGGCTTCGAGGCGGCGCAGCTCGCCCTCGATTTCGCGAAGGTTGTCCTTGAGATGGTCACGTTCGGACTTGAGCGAGCTGAGGTCGATGGCCACTGCGATTCCTCCGAAATAGCCTGGTAGCAGACCCACTCCCTCGGAGTAAAGCCGCACAGGCGTCTCGCGCGCCGCGCCCAGCCGGACGCGCAGGCAAGTCCTTACCCGTGCCACCGGGGAGACCCCTGTTCGCGAACGGGTATTGGCCAATATTACCAAATAGGCGGTGCCTAGGGGCGCCTACGACGGGGAGAGACCGAGCGTAGGCGAGCGGGCGCCGGGAAAAGGGCAGGGGAAGGCGTGAGCGAGGTACGGCTGCCGGCGCTCGGGGGAAGGCGAGAGCGAGGTGCTAGGGCCGCTCCGGACCGGAGGGCGGGGGTGCGATGTTGGTGCGGTTGGAACCGAGCGCGTTCGTGACCCGATAGTGCCTAATAGTGGCCAATAGCCAGAGCGCGAGGAGTGGCGCCCCAGCGGTTGCGAGCGCGGAGTGGTTGCTGGAACGCGTGCGCGGTTGCGAGCGCGGAGTGATTGCTGGAGCGCGTGCGCGGCGGCTGGTGCTTGGGCCGACTCGGGCACGACGACGCGGGCGATCTGCGGCGTTTAGCCTTCGACGATGATGCGGTCGCGGCCGGCCTGTTTCGCGGCGTACAAGCGGCGGTCCGAGATGCCGATTAGCTCTTCGGCGCTGGGGGAGGCGCAGCAGGCGATGGAGGCGCCGCCGGCGCTGAGGGTAATTTGGATGCGCTGGCCTTCGTGCTCGACTACCTCGTTGCTGACGGCTTGGCGCAGCCGGTCGCCGAGGCGCTGGGCACCTTTGAGGTCGATGCCGCGCAGCACCACTGCAAACTCTTCGCCGCCGAAGCGGGCGAACACGTCTTCGGTGCGCAGGGCGCGCGAGCAGGCTTCGCAAGCGCGTTTCAGCACCGCGTCACCCGCCGGGTGACCGTAGGTATCGTTGACGCGCTTGAAATGATCCAAGTCGATCAGCACTAGCGAGGCCTGCGTGCGGTGACGAATCGCGTACGCTATTTCGGCGCGCAGGCGCTCTTCGAAATGAAGGCGATTGTAGGCGCCGGTCAAGGCGTCGCGCGTGCTGGATTCGTAGAGCTTACGCAAGAGCCGCTCCTCGCGCACGTCCGTCATCGAAAAGCGGAAGCTGACGCGCGGCCCGAACTGCAGCCAGCTGTCGTGGTCCAGCTTAGCGCGCGTGACGCGCTTGCCGCCAATGAAGGTGCCGTTGCGCGAGCCCAGGTCTTCGACCGTGTACTCGTCGCCGATGCGCACGATGCGCGCGTGAAAGCGGCTGATGCTGTCTTCGTCGACGCGCAGCGAATTCGAGGGGTGCCGGCCGACCGTGAACGGCCACTGCTCGAGCCCGACGATTTGACCGGCCTGTACGCCATCCATCCGCAACAGCACGGCGCGGTCCACGACCGACGGCACCGTGGGTGGCCCGCCGATGTCGGTGCTGCGAACCGATACTTCCATGGTACGCGCCTCGGGCAGAAACCCGCCGTCCGGAAAGGAAGAGCGGGCTGGAGGATCACTGAAGGCCAGCGTGGCGTCCCGCGTCGTGGCGTCGCGCGTGATACTGCCCGGGTGCCCGGAAGCAGCGGTGCTCACCAGGAGACCCCCGGGAAAGCACGGCCTGGCTTGGCGAACAAGAAGCCTTGCAAGAGATCGCAGCCCAGGTCGACCAAGCAGTCGTGCTCCTCGCGGGTTTCGACGCCTTCGGCGACTACCGTCATGCCCATGTCCTTCGACAAAGCGGTCATGGAGCGAACGACCTTCTGCTTGGTCGAGGTGATATGAATGTCGCGCACCAGCGACATGTCGAGCTTGACGATCTCGGGCTCGAGCAGCGTGAAGCTGGACAAGCCCGCGTAGCCAGCGCCCAAATCGTCTACCGCGATGCGGAAGCCCATCTCACGGAGCGCCGCGACTCGACGGCGGGCGTCCTTCACTTCGTCCAGCGAGGAGCGCTCGGTAATTTCGAGCACTACGCGGCTGGCGATCTTGGACAGCGGTGAGTCGGGGTCGCTGAGCGAAGGGTCGGTCAGGTCCGTCACGTGCAGGTTGACGAAGAGTGCGAAGTCCGTGTCGGCCGGAATTGGCTCCGAAGCCAGCGAGCGAATAGCGCGTCCCAGCGACTCGAGGCGGCCGAGCCGCATAGCGGCGTCGATCACGGCACCCGGGTGAGGCAGGCTGGGTTCGGTGCTGCGCAACAGCGCTTCGTAGCCGAAGATGCTGCGCTTACGCACGTCGACGATCGGGTGATAGGCCATCCACATCGACTGCACGGCGCGGTCGAAGCTCGCTTCGAGCCCTGCTCGGTCTGCACCCAGCGCACCGGCGTGGCCGAGCAACTCGGCGGCTTGCTGCTTCACGCGCGCCATGCGGTGCATGCGCACGGCCTTTTGCACGATCGTGTCGAGCGCTTCGCTCTCGACCGGCTTGGTCAAATAGTGAAAGGCTCCATACTCCAGCGCCTGCACGGCCGTGCTGACGGCGGGGGCTCCGGTCATCAACACGACCGGCACGTGCAAGTCGTGCTGGCGGATCTCCTTGAGTAGCTGGATGCCGCCCATACCTGGCATCACGATGTCGCTCACCACGACGTCGAACGCGCGCCGCCTCAGGTGCTGCACGGCTTCTTCGCCGTTGCGCGCTTCGGTCACGCTGTAGCCCATCAGCTTCAAGCCGCGGCACACGCCACGCAAGAGCTCGGGTTCGTCGTCGACGACCAAGATCCAACCTTTGGTTGCTTCGGCCTTGCGTTCGACGTCCGACGCTGGAGGCGGAGCTCCTTGCGAGCGGCGTTTGCTGCTCGGCGGCTGACTGGGTGCCGCCTGCGCTTCACCCGCCGCCATGCCTTTCGGGGCTGGAGCGACCATGCATTCCCCGAACGGCGCATTCCGCGGGCCCTAAAGGGGGAGCCTCTATCATTCGGAAATCATTGCGGGCTTTGCCCGCCCGGCGGCGCCTCGAAACGAGACATTCAGTTGGCGCGGACGAGGTCGCCCCGGTTCCCGACGCGGAATTCCTGCCGCAAAGTTCGGCGGGCGACCTGGGGCGTGCTCTTCAGGTAGTCCAGCGCGTCGCGTTTGGCGTACGGGGCCGGTCGAGACTCCACCCTGATGAGTTGGGCTCCGGGCAGCACCGTGAGGCGCGTAAGGTTTTGCCACACCATGCCCGACTTCGTCTGACAGCGTTCGACCTCGATGGCAGGCCACTCGGAGATGTGTACCCAGGCGTCGTTCAGCTTGATCAGCCACGTAACGGCGGTCTTGCCGCGCGCCGTGACGTACTCGCCCTCGGTGAGCTCGAGCTGCACCTCGCGGGGGCGGGTGGTGGCCATGCGTCGTTACTTGGCGTAGCCCGACTGGTCGGGCGGTGCCACCGGAGCGTCTTCGCCTTGGTTGCGCTCGCGAGCGTCGGGGGCGGCCTTCTTGGCTTTAGAGCCCTTGCTTGGCTCCGGCTCGGGCTTGGTTTCAGGCTCCGACTCGGGCTTGGCTTTGGCGGCAAAGAAGCGTGGGGTGACTTGCGGGTTACAGCCAGGGCCGAAGCCGCGAGCGCTGAACTCCGTTTCGAAGTCGCCGTGGTGCTCTTCGCCTTCCTTGTTCGTGAACGACACCTCCAGGCGCAGGCGGCGCGTGCCGGCGCGAGCGGGTGAACAGTACGAAACCAGGTAGTGCTTCTGCAGCTCCTCGAGCGCCCTCATGCCGGCTTCTTCGAACGCGATCGGCAGGGTGTCGGCGGCTTGTGCGCGGATTAGGCCGCGGCGCCCCAGGTCTTCGACGGCGTCGGCCTGCTCACCGACGCCGATGGCCAGCACGTCGTAGGGGCTTTCCCAGACCATGTCGTGGGCTTTGTCTCGCTCCACACGGCCAGCCACGTCGGGGCCGCTGGCGTAGACGACCAGCATGCCCACCCGCACGACTTTGCCGCTCTGCGAAAGCGCCTGCTCCAGCTTGGCGAGCCCAGCGACAACGGCGCCGTTCAGGTTGCGTGAGCTGTCGCGCGGCGTGAAATTCTCGAGCGCGGCCATGGTGACGGCTTGGGCGCCGCGCGGGAGCGCCGCAATGGGCACGAGGCCTTCGCCGCCGTCGAAGGCAAACACCGACACGGCTTCGTGCGGGTTGACCTTCTGCACGAAGTTGAGCGCCCCCTTCGCGGCCAGCGCACGCGCTGCTGGCGTTTTAGCCCCGCTCATGTCGACTAGCAGCACGACTTGGTGCGCCGCCACCAGGCTTGGATCGAGCAGGGTGAGCTGGGTTTGCTCCGAGGGCACCAGCTGTCCGTTCTCGTACACGCGGAAGTTGGACGGCTCGAGCTCGGAGAGGGCGGTGTCTCCGTCCTTCACCGACACGTACGCGCCGACGTTGCTGGGCCGTTGCGAGGTGGTCGCCAGCGGCTCGACCGTAACGTGCCGGAAGACCCCGCAGCCCACGAGCGGTAGCCATGAAAGTAGCCAGAAGGCACGGCGCATGACCGACGATTGTATCATTCCCAGACCACGTTTTTCAGGACCACGTTCTTCACCACGTCTGCCATGCCGTGCGAAAAATCGGTCGGCAGCTCGTGGTCGTGAAACAGCGCGACCCCGGTGACTTCGACTGGGTTCACTTTGCTCGAATCCGGCTCACCGACGCTGGCGGCCACGATCACGGTGACCGCGTGGAAACGCGGGTCGCGCCCTGGCTCGGAATACACGCCAAGCAGCTCACCCAACTGCGTCACTTGCGCGCCGGTCTCTTCGAATACCTCGCGCGTGATGGCGACTCGCAGCGTCTCGCCCCACTCCAGGGTGCCGCCCGGCAGGGCCCACATGCCGGAGTCACCGCGACGGATCAAAAGCAGGCGGCCGTCTGGCGTTCGAGCCGCCACCGCGATGCCCACGACAGGCCGCCGCAGCAGGTGCCGCAGGACCTCTTTTACGATCTTCAATACACCGCTCGGAATCCGCACTGCGCGCAGCATGCCCGGATCTGCCGGAGCTGTGCTAACGGATCCGCCGAACCCCCGTGCTGGGGACCCCAGGTATGCGATTTTTTCGCCAAAATCCGGCGCCGACGGCTCGCTTGGCGTGGCTTCTGCTGACGGTTGCGTGCCTCGCTTGCAGCAAGCACGCGGAGCCACCCGGCGCGGCCGCTGCCGCCGCGTCGGGGCGCGAGGTCGGTAGCGTGCAAGCCAAGGCCGAAGCGTCGACCCCACGAGCGCGACCCCGTCCGGCGCCTTCGGCCGCGGTCGGTGGCACGCTCGACAACCTGCCGTTCGACGAAGCTAACCCAGACGTCGTCAAAGTCGGCAGCATCGCCTGGCGCAGCTGGATTTACACCGATACCGGGCCGAACCGCATGCGCTACGGCTACCTGCGCGCGGGAGCGGTCGTGAGCGCGCGCGGCCCCAAGGTCACGAACGGCGGCTGTGACGGCGGCTGGTACCGTGTAAATCCGCGCGGCTTCATCTGCCTCGGCTTGGGCGCCACGACGGAGCTCACGCACGCCGTGATCGTCGCGTCGCAAGCTCGCCCGCTGCGCGGACAGGGCTTGCCGTACACGTACGCGCTGTCGAGTGATACGCCGCCCCTGCTCTATTTCCGTTTACCCTCCGCGGCGCAAATGTCCGAGTCCGAAGGCGGCGATTTCTCGACGCGCGCCGCGAATTTTCGCGAGCGAATTCGAGTTTCGGGTCTGCTGGCGGCCCTGGGTGAGGTGGGCGCGGCGCCTGAATTTCTCGCAGGGGACGCGAAGTTGCCGAAGCCGTACGGCGTGAAGCAACCGCTGCGCTACGTCTCTCACGCCGGCGCGGCCGCCGCCGATAGCGGGTTCGCGATCGCCCGCAGCTTCGACTGGGAAAAACGCCTGTTCGGCCTGACCACGGAGCTCGACGTCATCGCGTTGGACCGCGTGAAGTTGGTCCGCCAGAGCGATTTTCACGGCGTCGAAATTGCCCCTAACGAGGGCCTGCCGGTGGCGTTCAGCAAAGAGCGCTACGGCCAACGCTATGTACGGCTTGACGACGGCAATTTCGGGGCGGGCCCGCAGCTTGGCGATCGCGAAGGCGTGAAGCTCACTGGGCAAAGCAAGCCGGGTGGTTTTTTGGAGACCCGCGACGGCACTTGGGTCGCGGAGCCGTCCATGCGCCGCATCGAGCCGCGCGATTCGTTCCCCAGCTTCGCGACGGGTGACCGAAAGTGGATCGATATCTCGATCAAGCAGCAATCGTTGGTCGCCTACGCGGGCAAGACGCCCGTTTACGCGACCTTGATCAGCAGCGGGCGCGCCGGCCTGGGCGACCCGGACAAAACCCAATCCACGCCGCGCGGCACGTTCATGATCTACCAAAAGGAGGTCGCCTCCACCATGGACGGGGACGAAGACCGTGGCGACTCCTACAACCTGCGCGACGTGCCGTTCGTTCAGTATTTTCACAAAGGCTACGCGCTTCACGGCGCCTACTGGCACGACGACTTCGGTAAGGTTCGAAGCCACGGCTGCGTCAACCTGGCCCCAAAAGACGCCGCCTGGCTCTTCGAGTGGACCGACCCCTCCGTCCCAAAAGACTGGCATGGCGTCTTAAACAAAGACCGCGGCACCGTAGTTTACGTTCACCCCTGAGGCGGGCCGCGCCGACCCCCGAGGAGGCGGGGTTGGGGCCCCGCCGACCCACGAGACAGGATCGCGGCACCGTAGTTTACGTTCACCCGTAGGGGCGGCTTTTTGCCATACTCGCGGATCGTTCTTTAGCGAAGCGAGTAGAGCATGAGCCACCCGATTGCCGATCTGTTGAAGCGCGCCCTCTTGGTCGGAGCCAGGGAGGTCCGGCTGCTGCCGGGCCGACGCACCATCGTGGTGTTGCCGCAAGGCGAAAGCGAAGTGAAGGGCGACCCGCAAACGCCTGAGAAAATCAGCAGCCTGCTGGCTCCAATTCTGACGCCACCCGCCAAGCAGCACCTGCTCACGGGCTTCGCGGAGTGGGACTT
>JAYUYU010000871.1:0-8670 GCA_043752365.1 Myxococcales bacterium
AAAGGCGGCAACGTCATCGGCAACGTCCGCGCCCGGCGCTCCATCGAGCTTTACGTGCCGGCCAAGGTCTCAGGGACGCTGCAAGCCCCCGAAGTATTCATGGATAAGGGCGTGCAGTTCTCGGGTAGCTGCACCATGGCGCCCGTCGATTGACAATTCCGCTCGCAGCAAAATGCCGCGTGAACGCGCGGTGTAGTGGATTTGCGACACCCTGACAGCGCCTGCGACGCAGCGCCCAAAGGCGGCTGTGAAGCGGCCGGGGCGCCAAGCCGCAGGAACTAAACTTAGGCCTATTTCGTATGCTCATGCGAAGGCTGTAGCGTCACTGTTTCGACAAACTCGCCAGGCATGCTCCCTGCAGACTTCCAGGTCGCGCCCATGAAAACCTCCCGTGTTCTCTCTCTCGTCGCCCTGCTTGCTCTGGCCTCCGGTAGCGCGCTCGCTAGCTCGCCGACGGATGTCACCCGCTACGACTGCAAGCTCCCTGAGAGCAATCGCCCGGCGGGCGGCGCACGCACGGTGGTTTCAGCTTCACCCGAGCTGGTGAGATCCGTGGTGCTCGATTTCGAGCACTACGCGCAATACTTCGACCCTGACAAGGGCAAGAACCCGCAACGCAGGTGGGCCAGCCGCGTCGTCGGCAAGTCGGGGGATAAAACCGACGTGTACCTCGAGGTGCCGATCCTCAAGGGCGCCGCAAAAATTTGGGCCATCATCCGCTTCGGCGCTCCGCAAAAGGTTGGCGACACCGAAATCGTGGTCGGCCACATGATCAAGGGCAACGTCGACAAGCTGAGCGCCAAGTGGAAGCTGCGCCGAACGCCTGACAACAGCACGGAGCTGCAGCTGGAGTTCCTAGTCGTGCCAAAGCTACCGGTGCCCGACTCGCTGCTGTCGAACGAAGCGCGCAGCGCGGCGTTCAAGGCCGTGAGCGGCATGAAGGGCGAAGCCCTGAAGCGCGCCAGCGGCAGCTGACGGGCGTTGTCTGACCTAGCTTGGCTTGACCTGGCAGCGGTGAGCCGGTAGCCCGGGCGGGTGCGGCTGCATGTGGTCCCCAGCGAGCGACAGGTCGAAGCCTTGGCGCGCGAGGGTCACGCCGCCAAAACCCTGCGCGAGCTAGTGCTGGAGCTGGCCGACGCGGCCGCCGCGGGCCGAGACCGGGCGGGCCCGGAGGTCACCCGGTTGATCGCCGAGCAAGTGTCGCCCAAGCCGGAGCTGGCCGAACTGCTGGACGCCGGCCTGGGAGCGCTTCGAAAGATCGGCGTCGGCGTCGCCGAGTTGACCAAGTTGCCGGGCACGCGGGCGCGGCTGTTCGGGCAAACGCTGGAGCGCGCCGACGCGGCCCTGTCCACCGCCCAGCTTCGTGATGAGCGCGGCGACGTGTGGCTAGCGGCGCTGGCCGTCGACGCGACCAGCCTGCCCGGGGTCACTGAGCTGTACGTGGTCGCGTGGGCACGCCTAGGCGTCGGCGAGCTCAAACTGCTGGAACGACTGCACTTGGAGCTGCGTCAGCGTGGCGGCGGCGTCAGCCTGCGTTTTCCTGGCGTGAGCGGCGACGAATCGCGGCGCGCCGTGGAAGGCGAGCAAGCGCGCTTGGAAGCGCGCTGGGCCGAGCACAACGACGCGCCCAACGTGACGCGCGATGACGACAAACCTGCCAGCAGCTTGAAGCTGCGCCTGACGCGCACACCCAATCTGGCCAGTGAGGCGCGCGCAGTCGTGCGCGCAGTGCAAGAAAAGCTGAGCGCGGGCGGACGGCTCGACCGCATCGCGATCGTACCGCTCGATCTGTCCGAGGCCTTTTTGGAGGAGCTGCGTTCGGCCCTGTGGTCCGCAAAGTTGCCATTCAGCGAGCCGCGCGGGCGCCCGCCGATCGCGGGGCCTAACGTGCACGCCGCGCTGGAGCTGCTGCGCCTCGTCGGCGGGCCCATTCGACGCGACGCGCTTTTGGACGTGTTGGCGGCGCCCGGCTTGCGGCCGCAGCGCTGGTTCGGCAACGACGGCCGCTCGGCGTTGCTGGCCCTTCGCGAGCTGTTGGCGCGCACGCCGGTCGGCTTCGACAAGGACGGCGCGCTGTTGCTGGCACAGGCGCGGCGGCTCTCCGAGCAACGTCCCAGCCCGAACGGTAGCGCGGCCGTACTGGCGCTCGAACGGCTGCTCGAGGACCTGCGCGACTTGGGCGTCGCCCGCACGCGCGCGGCCTTGGTGCGTGATTTTTCCGCGCTGGTCGAGGCGTTGGGGCTGCTGCAGGTGTCGCCCGGCACGCTGCGCTTGGCTCTGGAAGCGCGCGACGCCGGCGCGCCCAGCTTGCTTACGGCGCTCTCGGACGACGCGCGCGGTAGCGCGACCTTGGAGCTGGCATTTTCGCGCTTGGTCGAAGCCGCCCAACGCTTGGGCCTGGCCGATTTGCCGGTCAGCCCGCGTGAGCTGTCGGTGGAGCTGCTGCGAGCCATGGAGGGCGTCGGCCAATCGCGCGGCGCAGCACGAGCCGCCGCGATCGCGATCGCGAGGCCGCTCGAAGTGGCAGGCCTGCCGCTCGACTTGGCGGTGGTGTGTCGAGCCTCGACGGCTTGCTTCAACCAGAGCGGGGCTTCCTCGGCATCCCTTTGGCTGGGCGCGGAGCTTTGCGAGGCGCTACCGCGCTTCCAGCGGCCGCCAAGCGCGCGCGACGAAGAGGCCGCGACGCTGACCGCCTTGAACGCGCTTTTGGCTAGCTCCGCCGAAACCGCGCTGGTTTGGTGCACCAGCGACGGCAGCAGCGACACGCGCGAGAGCCGCTTCGTCGAGACGCTGGGACAAGCCACGGGCGCCGCCATCGACAGCGAGCCAGGCTCGCCGCTGGCTCCGGGCGCGCGGCGCATCACGGCCCTGCCGGCTGCAAATACCGGTATCGACCTGCGCGTTCACGCCGAGCTGACTCGGCACGCCTTCTTTTTTGGCCAGGGCACGCGCTCCGTTTTTACGGGTCAGGTTTCGGAGCTAGCAGCGTGGCTTTCGCCGGAGCTGCGGCCGCTACCCATCACGCGCCTGGAGCGCTACGCGGACTGCGCGTTTCTGGGCTTCGCGGGCATCGTGCTGCGCGCCACGCGCGACGAAGGCGTCACGGACGCGCTCGGCGTGCGCGAGCGCGGCATTCTGATCCACGCCGCCGTCGCGGAAGCGCTTTCGGCTATCGCTGGGCTCGACCGACCCGACGACGAGCTGCTGGCGCTGGCGCTGGCAGCGGCCGAGCGCGTGCTCGAGCAGCATGCGGGCTCGGCGTTGCGCGGCGCGGCGCTCCGCACCACGCGAGGCGACGTGCGCAGCCTGGTACGCTGGTCGCTGGAGCACCGCGACTACGCCTTCCGCGAGGCCGAAAAGGGCTTCGGCGAGGGCGAAGCTTGGGCGCCGCTTCAGCTTGGTCCGTACCGCCTTTCTGGGCGCGTGGACCGCATCGACGTGTCGACGGACGGCAAGCGCGTGCGCGTCATCGACTATAAATCGGGCCAGCCGCCTTCGCGCAACGACGAGCATGCGCTGCAGGGCTGGCTGTACGCCCGCAAGGTCGCGAGCGAGCTTGGCGCGAGCGACGTTCAGAGCTTGTACCTGGGCCTGAGCCGACGCGTCCCTCTACCCAAAGAAATCTACAGCGGAGCGGCAGACGGCACGGAGCTTCTCGATCGCGAAAGCTTCGCGCTCGGCAAGCTCGAGCAGCTACGACGCGGCCTCGTCGCCGCGGAGCCATCGCGTCCCAGCCGCTGCGAGCGCTGCGATGGCCGTGACATCTGCCGCCGTCCGCTGTCCGCGCCCGCCCCTGACGAAAACGGAGACGACTCGTGATCCCCGGCCTGGCGAAGAACGCGGTCGTGGCGGCCAGCGCCGGAACGGGCAAAACCGAGCTGCTCACCAGCATTTACTTGGGCCACTGCTTGGGGCTGCACGCCGGTCCAGGGCTGGTCTCGCCCACGCGCATCGTGGCCACCACGTTCTCGCGTGCGGCCGCTCGCGAAATCCGTGAACGCCTGGAAAAACGCTTCGCCGGAGTGGCTGGCGCCGACGCGCCGGAGCAGGAGCGCCGGTTGGGCGTCGGGCTGTTGGCGTTGGCCGAAGAGCGAGGCGTCTCACGCGCCGAGCTGCAACGGCGCGCGGCCCGCGCCTTGGACGAGCTGCCCGACGCCTCGATCGACACCTTGCACAACTTGTGCGCGCGCATCTTGCGCGAGCATGGGCTCGAGCTCGACATTGCACCGTCGTTCACCATCTTGGAAGAGCAGCGCTCGCTCGAGGACACCGAGCAGGCCATCGACGAAGTGCTGAGCGAGGCGCTGCTCGGCTCGGGCCTGCCGACGCTGGGGGCCCAACAATTGCTAGACGCTTCCGGCGGGCTCGACCGCCTACGCGGCTGGATGCTGGGCTTGCTGGCGCGCCTCGACGACGAGGGCCTGGACGCCACGTCGCTGGAGCGCGGCGACGAGGGCGCAGCCGCCCGCCGCGTGCAGAGCGAGCTTTACGAGGTGTGTCGGGAGCTGGTTTCGGACGTAGAGTCGCCTCGCGCAGCGCCGGCCCGCGGCGTGCTGGACGCCCTGTCCGACCTCGCAGCAGGCTCGAACGGCGATCGCCTCAGCCGAGCTTTTGCGGCATTGGCCGCGGAGAAAAAGGGCCGTAAGGCGCCCGGCTCGGAAGCGCTCAAAGCCCTGCTCGAGCGCACCCGTGGCAGCAACAACGCCGAGCGGGCCCGCGCCTTGGTGCGCCTGATCGTCGAAGGCCCCACGCTAGACGCGCGCTTGCAAGGCGTAGTGCTGGTGATTGCCGAAATTCAAAAGCGCCTGCGCGACCGGCACGTGGCGCAGCACAGCTTGGGCTTCGGCGACTTGCTGCGTTTGACCCGCGACGGCTTGCGTGACCACCCGGACGTCGCGCGCGCGGCAGCGTCGCGCATCGAGCTGTTGCTGGTCGACGAGTTTCAAGACACCAGTCGCGTGCAGTGCGAGCTGCTACTGCTGCTGCGTGAACGCCCGGATCGCAATCAAAGGCGCGCCCCCGGAGCGTTGCCGACCGCAACCGACATCGCCGCCCGCGGTCTGGTGGTGGTGGGCGACCGCAAGCAATCCATCTACGGCTTTCGCGGCGCCGACGTGTCGGTGTTCGCTGAATTGTCCACGGCGTTGGCAGGCAGCGAAGCCGCGCGCTTGCTCGACCTGCCGCCGAGCGCCACGCCGCCCGACGCCGGCCCAGCCGTGGCCGAGGTCTCCACGCTCGTCGATAGCTACCGCTCCGATCGCGCCATCGTGGACGCGGTCAACGTCATCTCGGAGCGCGATTTTCGACCGCGTTTGGAGCAAAGCTTCGAGATTCGTTACGCGCCCGCCGAGGCGCTCCGAGTGCCAGAAAGCCGGCAAAGCGGCGCGCCCGGCAAGCTGACGTTGCTGCTCGACGACAGCCTCACGCCTGACGCCGAGCCGTTGGTGGCGCGCGCCCAGGGCAGCATGCGCAGCGCGCTGGCGATTGCCGGCTACTGCGTGCGGGCCCACCGCGAAGGCCGCGCGCTGGGCAGCCTGGCCATTTTGGCTCGGCGCCGGGCCACCCTGCCGCTACTCGGCTTCGCGCTCGACCATTTCGGCGTGCCCTACGTCGTGTCGGGGCGCGACCTGTACGGCACCAGCGAAGTGCGTGACGTCTTTGCAGCGCTGCGCTTGAGCCAGGCGCCGCGCGATCGCCACTCGCTGGCGGTGATTGCCCGAAGCCCGCTGGGCGGCCTGTCGGACCAGGCCCTGGTGGAGCTGTGTGACCCGAAACGAGGCCTGCTGCCGCTGAGCGACTGGGAACCGGCCCGCCTTTCGCGCCCCGAAGACGCGACATTGGCCGCCTTGCTGAAGCAGCGCCTGAGCGCGTTCTTGCAAATCGCGCCGCGCGTCTCGCCCCGCGACGCCATCTACGACGTCGTCGAACGCTTCGAGCTGACGCGCGTCTTCTCGCTCGTGCCGCGTGGCGCCGTGCGGCTTGCCAACGTCGGACGACTGCAAGAAATCGCCGCCACGCACGGCGGCAACCTGGCTGCGTTCGTGCGCTTCGTGACCCGCCAAATTGCTCTAGAAACGGACGAAACCGAAGCCGCCGTGTTCTCGGCCGACGACGACGCGGTGCGGCTACTCACCATTCACGGCAGCAAAGGCTTGGCTTTCCCGACCGTAATTTTGGCCGATGCCGAAGCTGTCGAACGCCCGCAGTCAGCCCCGGTCGGAATCCTGCGGCGCGCCCAACGAACGCCGCTATTGGTCGTGCGTCATGTGGGCGAAGACGGGCCCATCATCACCGACACCCAGACCGAGCTAGCGGAGGACGCTACCGCGCGCGCCCACGCCGAACGCCAGCGCCTCAGCTACGTCGCGCTGACCCGCGCGCAGCACGAGTTGGTGTTGGCCCTGCCGGCGAAGGCCAGCGCCGGCTCGCTCGCCCGCACCGTGCTCGACCTGCACGCCGAGGGCGCGTTTGCCGGCATCGAAGGCCTGAATCAACTCGCCGCCAGCGAGCTATTGGCGACCCCCAAGTTGGCGCTCGAGAGCCGCGCGCCCGGCCAAGACCCACCTCCCCGGCCACGCGCGGCCGAAAGCACCGCCGTCGTCCTGGGCGTGACGGCCCTCAGCGATTTCCAGATCTGCCCGCGGCGCTTCAGTTTGGTTCAGCTGCAGGGCTTGCCCGAGCCGCGCCGCGGTGGTGGCACCAACCAGGGCGAAGCCGATGCCGACCCGCGGCTGGCGGGCATCGCCGCTCACCACGTGCTGGAGGTGTGGCCGCTCGATCGCTGGGGCGAGCCCCCCGATCAGGCGTTTTTGGCCGCAGCGCTGACGGCAGGAGGATTGTCCAGCAACAGCGAGATCGGGCGAAGGACGCTCGAGGGCCTGTCGCGCTTTCTCAGCGGCAGCTACGCGGCACGCGTCAGGCGCGAAGCCGTCAGGGTCGAGCGCGAAGTGGAGTTGACGGTCACGCTGCATGACCGGCGCGCGCCCGAACCACGCTCGGGACGCACCGCCAAGCACAACCCAGCCCAGCTCGAGCTGTTTCTTGCGCCGACCAGCGTACGCGGGCAACTCGATGCCAGCGGCCCAGCGCTCGTCGTCAAGGCGACGCTCGACCTCTTGGTCGAGCTCGAAGACGGCAGCCTGCACGTGATCGACTACAAGCGCACGCGCGGCGGAGGCGCGGCTCACACACGCTACGCGCCGCAGCTGTCGCTGTACCGCAGCGTCGTCGAGCAAGCCTACGGCAAGCTGCCAGAGGTCGGGCTACTCCACCTGTTGGGTGATGCCGGCGAACCCGAGTGGCTGAGCCCTACGGCCGCAGATCACGCGGCAATTGCGCGCGCGTTCCTGGCCGCGCGCGCCGACGACACTTGGCCCGGCGTCGCCGAGCCGACGTGCCGCTCGGTGCACTGCGGCTTCGTCACGAGCTGTCATTCGACCGCCAGCGGTTCCGCGTAGTTCGACTTGGGAGCCGCGGTTTTTTCGGCCGTGTTTCGGGCTGCCGTTCGTTGGCGTTGAAGTACGCGGCCCGCGTGCTAGCCAGCGCACGTTGCCCGCTGTGCATGACTCTCGAGCTCTGTACCGGTCCCCACCAGCTTGCGCGTCGCGTCA
Source organism: Myxococcales bacterium (assembly GCA_043752365.1). Classification (GTDB taxonomy): domain Bacteria; phylum Myxococcota_A; class Polyangia; order Polyangiales; family Polyangiaceae; genus PMG-095. The sequence continues at coordinate 7,611 of JAYUYU010000871.1, forward strand.
ATCCGTGCGAGACGCGCCTTAGCGCCGACAGCGCCTGACCGAGGCGCCCAATCGCCCTATACTGTTCGCCCGCCAACGCCCGGCGCGACCGCCCTTCCTCCCTCTCCAACCCCCTCCACCGAACAACGATACATGCCGCTTCCGCCACGCCAAGGACTGTACGACCCGCGCTACGAACACGACGCCTGTGGCGTCGGTTTCGTTGCGAACATCAAGGGAGAGGCGTCGCACGACATCGTTCGCAAGGGTCTCGATATCCTACTCAACCTGGTGCATCGCGGCGCCTCCGGCTCGGACCCGCTGACCGGCGACGGCGCCGGCATTTTGATGCAGGTGCCGCACAAGTTCTTCAAGCGCGCCTGTGAGTCGGCCGACATCGATCTGCCCGAGCCCGGTAAGTACGGCGTAGGCCTGGTGTTCCTGCCGCGCGACAGAAACGACCGCCGGCGCTGTCAGCAAATCCTCGAAGACAAGATCTTCGGCACGGGTCAGCGGCTTATCGGCTGGCGCGACGTCACCGTCAACGACGCCGCGCTCGGTCCGGTCGCGCGCGCGAGCGCCCCGGTCATCCGCCAGGTGTTCATCGGTTCGTCGTTAGAAGACCAGCAAGCGTTCGAGCGCAAGCTGTTCGTGATTCGGCGCTGGGCCGAGCGCACCGTGCGCGAGTCGAACATCGCGGGCCGTGGGGCGTTCTACATGCCCAGCCTGTCGTCAAGGACCATCATCTACAAGGGTTTGATCTTGGCGGAGCAGCTGGCCGGCTTCTATCCCGAACTCGAAGATCCGGACATGCAGAGCGCGCTGGCCATGGTCCACCAGCGCTTCAGCACCAACACCTTCCCCACCTGGGAGCTGGCCCAGCCCTTTCGCACGCTGGCGCACAACGGCGAAATCAACACCGTGCGTGGCAACGCCGCGTGGATGAGCGCGCGTGAGCAACTGTTCAAGGGCGAGGTCTTCGGCGAAGACGTGCGCCACATCTTGCCGACGATCACCCCGGGCGGCAGCGACTCCGCCATGCTCGACAACACGGTCGAGCTGCTGCTGCACGCCGGTCGTT
>JAYUYU010000872.1:0-3431 GCA_043752365.1 Myxococcales bacterium
ACAATGGGCTGGGAGTGCTTGAGCGCTTCCGGCCCATTTCTATTTTTGTGAGAAGCAGAGCGTCCGACTGGAAATCACCAGCTCTCGCGAGAGCGTCAGTTGATACCCAACAAGTGATTTGAACATTCGTGCTTTTTGCTTCTCAATCGGCGAAGCCTTCGAGTAGGGTGCGCCCGACCCTCCGAGCCACGGTCGCTGAGTACGCGGGAATGCCTAAAAACCCGTGCATCGCGCTTCGGCCCGACGAATCTGCTGCTTCCGAGCGAAAGGTTGTGCATCCGTGAGATCAACGAAACCGAAACGTGCCTATTGGACTCGCGCGGTTGGTGCGCTCGCCCTGCTCGGCGGCTTATTCGCCACGCGCCCGGCGGCTGCCGAGGTAACGCTCGTCAAGTCCGATCCGTGGGAAGTGTACACTTCCGGTCGCGTTAACGTGTTCTTTGGCTACGCCTTCGGCGACGCCAAGCCCAAGGGCCAATTGCGCGGCGGCGGCGTCGAAACCGCTCTCGACGAGGTGAGCGACAAGGCCAACCCGATGGCGCAAGGCACCTTCTCGAAGATGCGTTTGCGTAGCGGCTTCGTCCCCAACGTGTTCAGCATCGGTGTGCGCCGCAAGCTCAGTGGCAACAACACGCTGCGCGCGCACATGTCGGTGTGGGGCACGATCGAAACCTTGTCCCAACGCAAGTTCATGGCGGTGAGCGCTGACTTCCGCGAGGGCTTCTTGGAGGCCGCCGGTGACTGGGGCTCGTTTACGGGCGGTCGCTTCGGCAGCCTGTTCTCGCGCGGCATCACCTCGACCGACTTCTTGTACATGCATGGCTATGGCGTCGGCTTCTGGGGTGGTGGCGGCGCCACCCAGCCTGGTCCTACCGCTGGCCTCATTGGCTTCGGTGTGCTGGCCAACAGCTTCTCGCCGGGCATGATGTACACGACGCCCAGCCTCGGCGGCTTCAAAGCAGCGCTCGGCGTGTTCGATCCGGTCAGCATGGCGGGTTCGTGGGACGCATCGCGCACCGCACGCCCCGAAGCAGAGCTCACTTACGACATCGGCGCACCTGACAGCTTCTTCAAGCTCCACGTGTACGTGAACGGCGCCTATCAAAAAGTCTACAGCGGCCAGCTAGACGCGACGGTACAGGGCGTTGGCGGCGGCTTCCGCAGCGAGATCGGCAACTTTCGCTTGGGCGCAGGTGGTCACACCGGCAAAGGTCTCGGTCTCTACTACGCACTCGAAGGGTCAGACGCCGATACACTCGGCGCCGGTAAACCGTTCCGCACCTCTCAGGGTTACTCGCTCTTCGCTCAATACGTGCTGGGCCAGTTCGACTTGAACGCCAGCTTTGGGCAGTCGCTGATTGTGCTCGTGGACGAAGACAAGACCGTGGCGGGCATGATGACACGCCCGATTCGCGCCCAAACCGGCATCGGTCTGGCCGTCGTCTACCACATGAACGAGAACTTTCATCTCGGCTTGGATTACTTGCGCGGCCAATTCGATTGGTACGGCGGAGCGAAGCAAGTCATGAATTACGTCAACGCCGGCGCCACGCTGACCTGGTGAGTGCGGTCGTTTCTTCCGCGAAAGGTGCGCCAGCGTGAACCGGAAAGATAACCCCACAAGTTGGTTGAAATCGACGGCTAGCGTCGCTTCGCTTGCGGCTTGCCTACTGCTGCCGCAGCAAGCCGCCGCCGAGGTCACGGTCGCCAAAGGCGACACGTGGGAAGCGTACGTGTCGGGTCGAGTAGGCGTCTTCGCCAGCTATGCCTTCGGCGACGGCTACCCGGTGCCCAAAACAGCGGGCAGCAAGCTGCAACCGGGCGGGGGCGTCGACACGAACGATCCAACCCTCGACACCATCTTCGAATATGACGCCATGGGCATGAAGCTGCCCAAGCAGGGCAAGCTGCGCAAGCTCCGCGTTCGTAGCGGTCATTACCCGAACATTCTCTCCCTCGGTTCGCGCAAGACATTCGGGCCTGAGCTCAAGCTCACCGCTCAGGTGTCTTTTTGGGGAACGATCGAGCCGAACTATGCCGGCGCGCTTCGTCCTCCCAATCGCAACCGCGCTAACGGCGAACGCGAGAACGGGGTCGAGGCGGACTTCCGCGAGGGCTGGATGCGCGCCGAAGGCAGCTGGGGTCAGCTCGATGGCGGTCGCTTCTTGAGCGTGTTTGGGCGCGGCATGACCGAACTCGACGTGCTCTACGGCCATGGCTACGGCGTCGGCTTCCCGATCGTGTCGCGCAGCCAAACCGCCCCCGCAACCGGCGATCTCAGGTACCAGGGGCCGACCGGCGGCATGACAGGGTTTGGCGTTCTAGGCGCCACCTACTCGGGCGGCATCGCCTACACGACCCCGAGCTTGGCAGGCCTGAAGGGCACCTTCGCCCTATTCGACCCCAATACCTACTCCACAGCCGGCTGGAGCCGCACGAACTCGCCGCGACCCGAAGCCGAGCTGGCCTACGATTTGCGGTCCGATTCTGTGAACGTCCATGTGTTCGCGGCTGGCGGCTTTCAAATCATGCCCCATCCGGTCGAGAACAGCTCCGTCTGGGGCGTTAGCGGGGGCGGTCGTGTCGAGTTCGGTCCGGTGCGCGTCGGCGGCGCCGGCTTCACGGGCAAAGCGCCCGGTGTCGTCTACGCATTCGACGACAACGCTTCGCTATCCAGCCTCTCGAGCATGCGCACCGTCGGAACGCAGATGGAGAGCAGCTACGAGCTGCGCAACACGCGCGGCTTCGTCGGCATGGCGCAGGTGGTGCTCGGGCCAGTCGATATCAGCGCGGGTGCTGGCCAAACGGTGGTGCTTCAGGTCGACGCAGACAAGACGGCCGCGGCCGTAGCCGCGACCAGCACGCTAAAGTCGCAAACCGGCATCTTTGGCGCCGTCGTTTACCACATCAACACGAGCCTTCACCTCGGGCTCGATTTCATGACTGGTACCTACGCCTGGTACAACGGGGAGTCGCAGACTCTCAATCTCGTCAACGGCGGCGTGACGGTGACCTTCTAGGGCCAAAGTGACGGGCCCTTTGCCGGCGCGCGCGAAAGCCGAGCCTGCCGTGGCGGCAGAGGCCTCATTCTGGCACAGTGCGCGGATGCATTGGCCCTGGTTAGGTCTACTGGCTCTCACCGCGTGCGCGGCGAATCCCGTCGAGCAAACGCGGCTCAAGGACGGCAGCATCGAGGTCAAGTGCGAGCTGGCGCTCGACGAGTGCCTGCGCCGGGTGCAGACGCAGTGCCCTCACATGCGCTACCGCATCCTCGGGGGCACGAGCGAAACTCGCTTGCGCGACGCTTCCCCCTTCGAGCGCGCCTATCACAGCAGTCGGTTACACCTGATCTGCTCGGACGACGGTGCCACCGTCCTGGTCTCGCCCGGCGCGCCGAGCCCTGCACCCAGCCAGGACGCTACTAGCGTGGC
>JAYUYU010000873.1:0-3424 GCA_043752365.1 Myxococcales bacterium
TTGTTGATTCGATCTGGAGACGAAAGCAGCCGAGCAGGGCCTCTTACAGCCCGTAAACGATGCCGAGCGAGGGCTCGAGCACGGGGCCCGGGGAGCCGAACATGTACATGAAGTTCACGTTCGCCTGGATGCCGAACTGCTCTTTGATGGCGTACACGACGCCGCCGCCGCCCGCCGCGAAGCTCCGACCGAGCTTCTTCCAGGCGTCGATTTGGCGCTGCTTCAGGCCGGTCTGGTTGACGCTAAGTGCGCCGTTTTCGCAGTCGGGCTTGGGCGGCGGGGTGCCGTCGACCGCGGGCACGCTGCAGTCGAAGACGGTGACTTTTACCTTGGCGTCGACCTGCGCCATGCCGCCGCCCACGAACAGGTACGGGCGGAGGCCCTTTTTGCCCAGGGCGCCCTGACCGAACCAGTAGCTGAGCCTTAGCTCGGCGTGGAACGGCAAGAAGGCGTTCTTTTTGTCGTCCGCCGGCGTGCTGGGATTGCCGAAGTCGATGGCGGGCGGGCCGCCGCCCAGCGCGTAGCCGAGCCGCAGACCGGCCATGACGTTCGGCGTGAAGGCGCGGTCGTAGCTGGCCATGATGCGCTGCGTGCCGATGGCGGTGCCGGTCGCGATGCCGGTGCCGGGGAAGGGAGGGCCGCCGTAGGGTGAGTTGGTCGTACCGGCGTCGTAACACTCGTAGCCGCCACCCGAGCCGCACACGTTGGAGCCACCGATGATGGCGACGTCCAGACCGAAGTGCAGCCCCAACCAATTCTTCTTGTAGGGCCCCGCGGAGCTGGCCACGTCGTCACCGACGTCGCACTTGCCCGCCGTGCACAGGCCAGTCGTGCAGTCGGCGTTCGTCTCGCAGCTGGGCGCGGTCTCGCACACGCCGCCTTCACAAAGCAGGCCCGTCTTGCACTCCGTGGAGTTCTCGCACTTGCCGCCCCAATCGATGTTGCCACGCTTGGCGCCGCCGCCGCAGCCCGGGAAGTCGGGCGGGCACTCGCCAGAGTCGGCACAGCGGTCGGGCGCTTTCTCGCCCGCGAACGCCGGCGGTTCCCCGGTCACGCTCTCGCCCAGCGTGTAGTTGATGGGCTTGTTCTTCGAACCCCAGTTATCGGTGGTCTCGCCGGCTGCGTCTTTGGCGCGCGCGTACACCTTCAGGTCGCCGGCAGTCTTGCTGTCGGCGCACGGGATTTCGCCGCGGAAGGCTTCACCCTTCTTGGTCATCTTGACCGTCTTCCAATCGCCTCCAAACGGCTTGTAGCGGAGCTCGACACTTGCCGCTTCTTCGTCGGTCACGCACTCGACCGGGACGGTTCGGCGCGTTTGGATCTCCATCGCGTCCGGCGTGCATTTCATGCCGCCGGGACCTTCGTCCTCACCACCAGCGGCGGGCGGGGGCGGAGTCTCGGTGGGCGTCGGCTCGGGCGTGGCGGCACTGCCACCGGCGCCGCCCATAGCGTCGAAGGTCTTCTGCGTCTCGGGCGTCGCCAACGCGCTGTCGAGCTTGACCTGCGGATCGGTCGCGACGGCCTTCTGGAAGGCTTCTTTCGCGCCCGCCTGATCGCTTTTGCCGCTGCCGCGTACGATGCCCACGTACATCCAAGCCCGCGCGATGACCGGCGGGCTGCACTTGTCCCCACAGGCCTGGACAGTACCGGTCAGTACCCCCTCGGCTTTGTCGAAGTCGGTGGCGAGGTAGTGCTCGTTGATAGCCTCGTCGATCTTCTTGTTCGCCGCATTGTCGCGGGTGAACTGCGCAGAAGCCGGGAGAGCCAGGGTGAGTAGGAGGCAGAGCAAACGGAGCGACAAGCGGCGATACACGTGGGGGGTTCCTCTTGAGCGGTGCGAGTGAATCAGGGCCCGCGGTCGCGGGTGGAAATGGGCAGGGGGTTGCTCGCCTCTGCGGCCTAGCCGCCGGAGGGCTTCGGGCAACCTTCCTTCACGCCTTCGGTGCGCACGAACTGTACGCGGCGGTTGAGCGCCCGGTTCTGTTCGGTGCTGTTGTCGACCAATGGCCGCTCGAAGCCAAAGCCATGAGAGGCGAGTCGGCTCAACTCGACGCCGTGCTCGAGCAAGTACTTCATGACCGACTTGGCCCGGCGGTCGGAAAGGTTCTTGTTGTAGGCAGCGGCACCCTTATTATCCGTGTGGCCCTGCACTTCGATCTTGATGGCCTGATTTTTCTGCAAGGCGTCGACCACCGCGTCCAAGACCGGGAAGCTCTCAGGGCGGATCTTGTCCTTGTTGAACTCGAAGTGGATCTGCTGGGTGATCTTCACTTCGCAATCGGTCACGACCACCAGCGCGGGCTTGGTGGGACAACCGAGCGGCTCCTGCGTCGTGGAGCCGATCTCGTTCGGGCACTGATCTTTCGTATCCGGAACGGTGTCCTTGTCGTTGTCGGGATCAGGGCAGCCGTCGCCGTCTTCGAAGGCGTCCGGATCTTCGGCTTCGAGCGGGCACTTGTCGGCGGCGTCCACGAGGATGTCGAGGTCGTTGTCGACCTCGGGGCAGCCGTCGTCGTCCAGGTAGGCGTCCTTGTCCTCCGGCTCGAGCACGCACGAATCTTTCGAGTCGGTGATGCCGTCGCCGTCGGTGTCCGGATCGTCCGGGCAGCCGTCGTCGTCTTCGAAGCCTTGGTAGACCTCGGGCTGATCCGGGCACTTGTCCTTCGGATCCAAGTAGCCGTCGCCGTCGCGATCACCCGGTGCAGGTCGAGCGACCTCGACGAAGCCACGCTCGGCGCAATACTGCGGGGGCGACAGGAAATAGGCGGCGTGTGCGTTGGGCTCCGCCTGCCACAAGTGAGCTTTTGCCTTGGAAATGAAGCCCTGATCGAGCTCGAGCGACGCGAACTCGAGCTGGCTCTTGGCCACTGCGAGCTCACGTGGTGCACAACGGATGGCGCCGTTGCGCTCGGCCTGCTCCACGATGTCGCTGAGTCCGGCAATCTTGCCGCGCATTTGCGGACCCTGTGAGCAGCCGCTAACCGAGAGGGCCGAGAACGCGGCGAAGCCAAGGAGTGCAGCCTTCATCGCCCAGCTCCCCGATGCGCTTCGCGCGCCAAGCGAATCGCCTTGTTAGCGTGCTCCTCAGCCTGCTCGGCGAGGTTTGCAGCATCGCTGTAGTCGGCTTCGGACGCTTCGGTCTGCGCCTTTTGCAAGTGTTCAGTGGCTAAGTAGAAGTCGTACGTCGCGTACTGCTCGGCACCCAGCTCGCGCGCTTCTTCGACCTTCGTCGACGCGGAGTTCGCCGAGATGGCGTACAGGGCGTTGCCACAACCGGAAGCGGCCATTGCGAGAGCGACGCAGAGCGCCAGGGAGCGAAACTTCTCGAAACCTTTGGTGCTTGCCACCGGTTGCCTTCCTCGATGCTTTGGAGGCTTTGCTAAGACCGCCTATTTGCCCGCGAACGCTAGCAATTGGGGGCTAA
>JAYUYU010000874.1:0-3423 GCA_043752365.1 Myxococcales bacterium
TGGCACTGATTGTAACGGGATTGAGTCACCATCTAATCGAACTGAGTCCCCCGCCCGAAAGGCCGACCCCATGCGCACCATTTCGATTTACCGAGCCTCGTTTTCCGCCCTCGCACTAAGTGTGTCATTGGGCCTCGGTTGTTCTATTTCCGGTCCCACGGCAGAAGACCTTAACAAGGATCCGCCGCCCAGCGCCGGTGCAGGCTCGGTGGCCGGCAACAGCTCGACTCCAACTGGCGGCATGACCGGCACGGCCGGGGCCGTTGCGGGTGGCTCGGGTGGCTCGACTGGAGTGCAACAGGGCGGCAGCGCCGGTTCCATTTCCAACGGCGGCACGGCTGGCAGCGGCCCCAGCGGCGGCAGCGGCGGCAGCGGCGGCGTGGCCCCGACCGGGCCCTTCGCGCCGCGCAGCGGCTCGTTCAAAATGTTGGTCTACTCGAAGACGACAGGCTATCGCCACGACGGTTCGATCGATACCGGCAAAGTGATGCTCGAGAAAATTGGCAACGAGCAAGGCTTTGACGTCAAGGCTACAGTTACCAACGAAGACTTCACGGCTGATGGCTTGAAGCAGTACGAGGTGGTGTTCTTCTTGAACGTCACCGAAAGTGGTGAGACCGGCGTGTTCAGCCCGGCGGAGAAGCAAGCCTTCGACGACTGGATGACCATGGGCAATGGCGCCTTTGCCGGAGTTCACGCGGCGACCGACGGCCTCGCGAACAAGTGGCCGTTTTACGAGGGTATGACGGGCCAAAACTACAACGGACACGGCGCGCAAGGCGCGATCGATCAGGTTCAGTTCGAGCAGAGCGCGCTCACTCACCCGGCGATTGTGGGCTTGCCCTCCCCCTGGACGCGCAGCGAGGAGTGGTACGAGTTCAACACCCACGCTCAGTGGTCGACGCAGCCGGGTGTCCAGGTGCTCGGCCGGAAGCAGGCGGACGGTGAGCCCATCATGTGGGTGCGCGAGCACGCGACCTACCGCATGTTCTATACGGCCCTGGGCCACGACGCGGCGGTGTTCGACCTCGCGAAGGACACCAACGGCGACATGAAGAAGCACCTCACCGGGGGCATCATGTGGGCCGCGCGCCGCGCGCACTGCTTGGCAACTCCGCGGCCGGCGTCCTGTCCCATGCCCAAGTAGTGAGGGTGTTTGCGGCTGGGTGCAACGCGCCCGGCGTACGAAGGAATAAGGCGTCGTGGAGTCCTGGTGGCTGCGTCCTTCATCGCAGCCCGCTAGGGTTTCGCCAGCCGTGAGTTCCATCGAAGACATCGAAATATCGCTTTCGAGAAACTACAAAGCTCTCGATTACGTCGTGTTCGGCTAGCATCTCTCGTTCCAGTAGTGAAAGGCATCGCTCTATGTGGGTAAGCAAAAGGTTGGTCGGCGCGCTGGCGCTCACGGCGCTGGCGCTAGGTGATCCGAGTCTCGCGCAGGCAGAGGTGAAGATCGCTGAGTCGGGCGGCTGGGCGTTGAGCACCGACGGCCGAGTCAATGCCTTCGTTTCCCACGTGTTCGGTGAGCCCCGCCCCAACGGTTTGACCGGCCTGCCATGGGTCGGCTTCAACGAGTCGAACTCGAGCGGTCAGGTCAACGTGGACAACAAGCTGCGAAAGACCCGCGTTCGGTCGGGCTACGTACCGTCGACGCTGGCATTGAATCTCAAGAGGCAGATGTTGACCGACCTGAAGGTGGCAGCTCGCGTCGAGCTGGGCTTTCAGATCACCAACGTCGCCCCGTCCGACATCGCCGACCCAACCTGGATGGATCCGCGCTCGGTTTACCTCGACCTCTCGGGGAGCTGGGGCAGCGTGCGTGCCGGCCGTGACATCAGCCTGTTTTCGCGCGGCAATCTGTTCATGAACTACGAGCTCGGCCATGCCTATGGCCTCGGCTTTCCTTGCGCCTACGAAAAAATGTTTGGTGGCGCGTGCGGGCACGTGGGCTTTGGCGTGCTCTGGCCCGACTTCCGCGCGCAGATCAGCTACACGACGCCGAGCATTGCCGACATCTTGTCGATAACCTTTGGCGTTTTCGACCCGCGCACCGTTCCGACCGCCAGCTGGGACCAGACACCGCTCCCGCGCTTCGAGGGTGAGGCCAACGCCAACTACAGCTGGCAAAAAGGTTGGGGCGTGAAGGCCTGGGCGAACGGTTTTCACCAGCGCATCGGCACTACCGCCGATGTCGACCCCGACATGGACCCAATGACCATGAACTCGGTACGGCAAGACTTCACCCAAGACGCCTACGGGGTAGGTGGTGGTGTTGTGGCCGCGCTCGGCCCCGTCAAGGTGGGCGGCTCTGGCTATATGGGCAAGGGCATGGATGGCTTCACCGTTTTTTCGTTCAACCCCATCTACCTCGGACAGTCCAGTAAGTTGAAGGCTTACGAGCGTCGCTTTCGCCCGAGCAAGGGGTTCTTGGCCGAGGCGTCAGTCACGCTCGGCGACACCTGGTTCATGGGTGGGTTCGGTCAGGCGCGGCTCGACCGCGTCGACACCGACAACGCCATCACCGAGCTGGGTGCCTTCCCGCTGATCCGTACCCAAACCGGCATCTCGGCGGGCGTGTTCCACCGCCTGCAGCAGGTGGTGCTCGGTCTCGATTATTTCAATGCTAGCTACGGCTTCGACCCCAATCGCATCGCGATGGGTACGCCGAACGACTACGATCAGGTCTCGCAGACCGTTCACAGCATCAACGCCGGCGTGACGCTTGAATGGTAGGGGCGTGGTAGGGCCGGATGAGCGCCGCGTCGTGGTAACGGTGCGGCGCTCGCGTGCTATGTCTTAGCCTATGGCTTCGTGGCATGCGTTTGTAGCCATGGCGGTCGCGGGGCTCGCTGGTTGCAGGCCTGCCGGCGGCGAGCGCCACTCGGCTCGCGCTGCGCCCTCCAACGAGCCGGCCGCCGGCAGCGCGCTGCCGCCACCCAGGGGATCTGCAGACGACGCGAACCGCGACGATTGCGGCCACTTGGACCGACCGCGAGGGCCCCAAGCCCCGTCGTCTACGAAGCTGAGCTCGCCTACTCGCAGCAGGGTGACCGCTCTGCAGGTACTGGCGCACGGCAGCGCGGTCATCGTTCGCAAGGGGCCCGACGGATGGGTCATGGGCGGGCCTAGCGGATGCGCCGTTTCTTCACAACGCATCGAGCGCGCCCTCGACAACTTGAGCTCGCTGAAGGTCGTCAAGAGCAGCGAGCCGCCTCAGCAGCACGATCGCCAAGTTATCCTGCTCGACGGTGCGGATGTGCTGCTTCAGTACGACGTGGGCGTCGGCGCGGGCGGCGAGGTGCCAGCGCGGCTGCCCGACGGTTCAAACGTACGGGTGGGCGGTCTCGATCGCGCATTGTGGTCCTCTCAGCCCAGCGACTGGTGCTCGGCGCTGCGATGAATGCGACCCGGCCCGAGCCCTTG
>JAYUYU010000875.1:0-19807 GCA_043752365.1 Myxococcales bacterium
CCTTCGGCAAACGGCGCCGCGAAGGACGACGCTTGATAGCGCTCGGGCGAGGGCGAATTGCGGTAGCGCACGCGCCCGCGGGGTAGGGTGACAGTGCCCCAAGCGCCGGTGCCGAGGCCCAGGTAGTCGTGCCCCCGCCAGTAGCCCAGGTTGTGGCGCGAGACATGGCCAAGCCGCGCAAAGTTGCTGACTTCGTAGTGGTCGAAGCCGGCGTGCGCGAGGGTTTCGTCGACTGCCGTGAACGAATCGGCGACCAGCGCCTCGTCGAGCAGCGGCAGGCGGCCCTTTTTGGCGCGGGCGCCGAACTCGGTACCGGGCTCGATGGTCAGCGCGTAGGCGGACAAATGCGTGGTCCCGAGGCCTGCCAAGCTGCGGGCTTCGGCAGCGGCTTGCTCGGGAGTTTGCCCGGCCACACCAAAGATGAAATCTACCGACACGCGCGGCATTTCCGAGCGCAGCGCGGCCCGAGCAGCGTCCACGCCGCCGTCGGGATCGTGAAGGCGGCCCAGGAACGCCAAGCGCTCGGCGTCGAGTCCCTGCACGCCCAGGCTGATGCGATTCACGCCTACGTCGGCGAGCGCCCGAGCTTTGTCGAAGTCCAGGCTCGTAGGGTTGCACTCGGCCGTGACTTCCACTTCGCTCGCGCGCCGGTCAGCGAAGGCCGCGAGCACCCCCGACAGGACACGCCCCAACTCTTCGGTTGCCCACAGCGAAGGCGTACCACCGCCGAAGAAGATGGTTTCGAGGCGATAGTCGGCACTCAGCCTTGGTAGGCGTGCCGCCAAGTCGCGCAGAACCGCGTCCGCGTAGGCGCGATGCGGAATTGCGTCACGCGCCGCGGCCACGCTCAAGAAATCGCAGTACGGGCATTTCTTGAGGCACCACGGAAAATGGACGTAAACGCCGAGCGGGCGGCGCGAGTCCGCGTGGGGCGCGGCGTCGCTTGGTTTCGCGGGGCTTTCGGTCAAAAGAGTCGGGCTAGGCTAGCCCGTGGGAGCTCCGCGCGCTAACGGTTCGCTCGACTGCAGCTCGCGCTGGTCAAGTGAGCGTTACTTGCCGACGTCGCGACCCAGCACGTGGCCAAGCTCGACCTGGGCGATGCGCAGGTCGACGTGGGCGTTGACTAGCTCCAAGCGCGCGCGCGTGAGCTCGGTCTCGGAGTCGGTCACCTCGACCAACGTGGCGCGCCCGCTGCGGAACAGCTCGCGTCGCACGCGGTAGCCTTCGTCCGCGGACGCGAGTGCCTGCTGCGACACACCGACCGCGAACTGGGCGTCACGCTCGGCGCTGAGCGCCTGCGCTACTTCCAACTGCAAGCTGTCGAGCAGCCCCTGGCGTTGGGCGACCAGCTCGGCGGCCTTGGCGTCGAGTGAGTGCGCGGCGGCTTGGGAGCCGAAAATAGCCGTCGGGCTCCAGCTCAACACGATGCTGGCGTCCCATGTGCCGTAGAACTTTTCGGAAGGTGGAAAGTAGCGTGGGTTCGGGTTGGAGTACTGGGCGCCGCCGATGGCGTCGAGTCGCGGGTAGCCGCCCGCGCTGGTTAACGCGGCCTGATCGCGCAGCGCACCCTCGTTTTCGGACAGCACCTTGAGCTCCAAGCGACGCTGCGAGGCCTCGCGGTAGGCCAGCTCGGCTGAATCCGTCGCGGGCAGCGGCGACACAGCGGCCAGAATGTTCTCGCCCACTTCGTATTGAGTGGTCGGCGGGTCTTTCATCAATACGCGCAGGCGGGTGGTCGCGAGCGCGACGTTGCTGTTGGCCCGCTCGGCGAACAGCTCAGCGCCCTTCACGCTGCTCTGCGCGCGCAGCACGTCCGCTTTGGAAATCAAACCGGCTTGGAAGGCGTTGTTGGCGTCGGCGAGGTGCCCGTTGGCTTGCTCGATGGATTGAGCACCCACGAACGAAAAGCCCTGCACGCGGATCCACTGGTAGTAGGCGACCTTGGCGTCACGGGCGACCGATAGGCGTGTGGCGCGTTCCTCGATTTCGCTGGCGTTTTTTACGCGCCTGGCGCCCGAAATGGCGCGCGACGTGCGCAGCACGTAGTCCGAGAGCGGCACGGTCAGCTGCGCTTGCAAGACGTAGCTGTTGAGGATGATCGGAAAGGCCAGCCCGCCCAAGAAAGGCGCCGGAATGTCCGAAAGCCGGGTGTAGCGGGCGCTCAGGTTAAGCCCTGGGTAGAAGGCCGCACGAGCCTGGTCTACCGTCGCTTCGGCGGCTTCGATGGAGCGGCGTTTGGCTGCGATTTGGCTGCTGCTCTTGACCGCGCGCTCGGCCACGTGGTTTGCGGTCAGGCCGCTGCCCCGCATCATGGATTCGAGCTTGTCTTGCAGAGCTTGCGTGACCTTGCCGACGGGCGCTTCGGGTCCGCTCGAGCCGGCTGCGGCCGGCGGCGGTGCAAGCGTGGGCTTCGCAGCAGCGGCGGGTAGCGGGGCAGGCGCCGCAGCAGGGGCTTGTGCCAAGCTGGAACCGGTGCTCAACAGAAGCGCGAGCGCCGTGCGGGCGACGAAGGCATTGCGAGTCATGGATTCGATTCTCCTACGCAGGTCAATCTAGTCAGCGGGCCCACGTCAGCTGTCCGGTCGCGTCGCCGTAGCCATGGCCGTCGCTGGTCTAGCTGGGCCCGTGCCACCGAACAAGCGGCGGAAGAAGCTGATCGTCGAACGCCACGCGGGCGGTAGCCAGCCCTTCAGGTTCTCGATACTCAGGTACACGACGGGCACGACGAGCAGCGACAGCAAGGTCGAGCTGATCACGCCGCCGATGACCGCAATTGCCATGGGTGCGCGGAACTCGCTGCCTTCGCTGTTGCCGACCGCCGTGGGCCACATGCCGAGCACCATGGCCGCCGAGGTCATCAAAATCGGACGCAGGCGCTCGGGGCCGGCTTCCAAGATGGCTTGCAGCGGCGCCTCGCCGTGGTCGCGCACGCGCACAATCGCTCGATCGACGAGCAAAATGGCATTTTTGGTGACGAGGCCCATCAACAGCACGATGCCGATGATGGCGCCCATGGCCAGCGTGTTGCCCGTCAAGAACAAGCCCATGATGCCGCCGACCAGCGCTAGCGGCAGCGTGACCATGATCGTCAGCGGGTGGATGAAGCTCTCGAACTGCGAGGCCAGCACGATGTAGATGAACACCACGCCGAGCAACAGTGCGATCGCCATGTTCGAGTTGTTCTCGTTCATCAGCCGCAGCTGCCCGTCGTAAAAGATGGACATGCCGGGCGCCAACTGCAGCTTGGCGATCTGCGGCTGGAACTCGGCCGCCACGTCGCCCAACGGGCGGCCAATTGGCGTCGCCCAAATGGTGACCTGGCGGTTGCGGTTCTCGCGCTCGATGATCTGCGGGCCGTCGGTGCGGTTGATGGTGACCACGTCGGTCAGCTTGACCGGGCCGCGCGGGGTCGCGATCGTGATGTTGGCCAGGGCCGCCGCGTCGCCGCGGAAGCTTTTGCTGAGCTGCACGACGATCGGAATGTCGTCCTTTTGGCCTGTTTGTCGCAGCTTGCCGGCCTCCTCGCCTTGCACGGCGGTGCGCAGCGCCATCGCGACCTCGGCGGCGGTCAGCCCGCGATCAGCCGCGCGCTGGCGGTCGACGGAGACTGAGAGCTCCGGGCGGCCGGGCGAGTACTTGACCTGAATGTCCCCGATACCCTGCGTACTCTTCAGGATTTTTTCGATCTGATTTGCCACGCGCTCGATGTCGGCGAATTCGACGCCGCGCACGTTGATCATAATCACGGCTTCGGTAGCCGCGCCTTCGACGAAGGGCGGATCGGCCACCGCGATTTTGACGTTGGGCAGCTTGGCCACCGCGGCGCGGCCGATTTCTTTCAGCTCAGCGAGGTTCGTGGTGCGCTCGTTTTTGGGCACGGCCACGATGCGCCACTGGACCTTGTTGACCTGGTCGCCTTCGCCAATAGTGGCGAACACGGTCGTAAAAGCCGGATGCTTCAGGATCTCGGTCTCGACGCTTTCGGTCAGGCGCGCCGTTTCGTTCAGCGAGGTGCCGGCGGGCAGCTCGGCTTCGAGTATGTACTGCCCACGGTCCTCGGAGTTCACGAACTCCTGACCGGTCAGCTTCAAGATGTAGCTCGTGAAGAACAAGCTACCGATGGCCATAGCGCCCACGATTAGCTTGTTTCTGAGGGCCCAGTGAAGGAGGGCCCGATAAGTCTGGTCGATCTGCTTCAGCACCCACTCGAACGGGAACTTGAGCCAGGCGAACCTATCGCGCTTGTCGTTCAAATCCTTCGAGAAGCGCGACGACAGCATGGGGTCGAGCGTGAACGCTACGAACAGCGAAATGACGACCGCAACCGAGATAGTGATGCCGAACTGACGGAAAAATTGCCCGACCAAGCCTTTTACGAAGGCAATGGGCATGAACACCGCGACGATGGTCATGGTGGTGGCAAACACCGCCAGCGCTACCTCTTTAGTGCCGTCCAAGGCTGCCTGCATGGGCGGCTTGCCCATTTCCATGTGCTTGAAGATATTTTCGCGCACCACCACCGCGTCGTCGATGAGCAGGCCGATCGCCAGCGACAACGCCAGCAGGGTCATCATGTTCAGCGTGTAGCCGAGCACGTACATGAAGAAGAACGTGGCAATGACGCTGGTGGGCAAGGCCACGGCGCTGATCAGCGTCGAGCGCAAATCGAGCATGAAAATCAGGATTACCAGTACCGCCATGACGGCGCCGAACACGATATCGTGCTCGACTTGGTCGACCTGGCTCTTCACGATGCGCGCTTGATCGATGATCAGCGCGTTCGCGATGCCCTTGGGGAACGACGTTTCCAGCACCGCCATTTTCGCCTTGACCGAGTCGGCGACGTCGACCGTATTTTCGCCCGAGCGCTTGCGCACCTCTAAGGTCACGGCTTCTTGGCCGTTCACGCGCACGCGCACGCGCTGGTCTTCGAAGCCATCGGTGACGGTGCCGATGTCTTCCAGCCGTACGACCGAGCCGTCGGCGGCGTTGGCGACGATGGTTTGGCGAATCTGGTCGACGCTGGAAAACTCGGCCAGCGTGCGGACGCTGATTTCGCGCGTGCCTTCGTCGTAGTGACCGGCCGGGACGTTCAGGTTCTCCATCCGCAGCCGCTGCACGATTTGGCCGGGGCTGAGCTTGAGCGCGTCGACGCGAGACCGATCGAGCTCGACGCGAATTTCGCGACGGGCGCCGCCTTTCACGTCGACTGCGGCGACACCTTCGACCTGTTCCAGGGCGGGCCGCAGCACGTCGTCGGCGTAGTCGCGCAGCTCGGACAGGGAGCCGCCCCCGCGCAGCGTGTACGTCAAAACCGGCGACGCCGACACGTCGAAGCGCTGAACGATAGGTTCCTTGGTCTCCGGCGGCAGCCTGTAGCGCACCTGTGAAATGCGCTCGCGCACCTCGGTCGCGGCGTCCTTGACGTCGACGCCCAGGTCGAACATCACGATCAACATCGACGAGCCCTCGCGCGAGAACGAGCGCACGCGGTCGATGCCGTTGATACTGACGACCGAGTCTTCGAGCGGCTTGGAGACCAGCTGCTCGACTTCGGCCGGGCCGGCGCCAGGGTAGGGCACCGTCACCACGACGGCCGGAAAGCTCACATCTGGAAACAGGTCGCTGCCGAGGCGAGCAAAACCCATGAGCCCCAGCACCAGCAGCGCCACCGTCACCATGACGGTGAACACGGGGCGCTTGATGGCGATTTCGGAGATGTTCACGGCTTGGTCCCCGCTGCACGCGGGGGCGCAGTCACGGCCGGTTCGACGCTCACGACGTCGCCCGTTTTGGCTTCGGGCTTTGGCTTGGCGACGACCTGGTCCGTGGCCGCTAGGCCGTGGCGCACCAGCAGTGTGCCGTCCTTGTCGACCGAGAGCACCACGTGGCGGGCTCCCAGGCGCCCGCCGTCGAGCACGACCATCACTTCACTCTGCGAACCGGGCCGCAGCACTTGGTGCGGGAAGCGCAGCACCGGAATTTCGTTCTTGGCGTCCACGCGCGCCTGCACGAACGCGCCCGCGCGCAAGAAGCCCGGGTTGGCAAAGGATGCTTCCACCGGAACGCGGCGCGACTGTTGATCGACCGTGCCCAGCACGGCGCTGATGCGGCCGATGGCTTTGCCCGTCTCGAGCTCGAGCGTCACCGGGGCGCCGACCATTAACAGGTTGGCGTCGTGCTCACTGACGGTGGTCGAGAGCTTCAGCAGCTTGGTGTTCACGATCTCGAACAGGGGGGCGCCCGGGGCAACCACCTCACCGATGCCGTCCGGCACGCGGGTGATGGTTCCGGTGAACGGCGCCGTGAGCGTGTGATTGCCGAGCGAGACTTTGGTCAGCGAGGATTGCGCCTTGGCGGCGTCGAGCTGAGCTAACGCCAGCGCTCGCTGCTGGGTGGACTGCACGCCGCTGGCCTCGGCGAACGAACCGCTTTGGACCATGGCTTGAGTGCGACGCTCGCTGTCCTGCGCCAGGGCCAGTTGGGCTTCAGCCGCGCGCACTTGGGCCGCGCTGGCGGCTGCCTGGGCGCCGGCTTCGGTGGCGTCGAGCGTCGCGAGCAGCGCGCCGGCTTTGACGTGATCGCCTATTTTCACCTTGAGGGAGCCGATTTTGCCGCCGACCTTGAAACCAAGGCTGGCCGACTGCTCAGCGGCCAGCGTTCCATCCAGCTCTACGCTCGGCAGCCAGGTGGCAGGCTGACCGGTTACGATCGTCACCCGCTCGGGTTGCTTGGCCAGGGCCGCCGCGCGCTCGGCATCCACGGTGCGCTTCTCGGCGACGTTTGTTTGAGCTTTGGTGGCCGCAACGATGCGGCTACCGGTCCAAACGACCAGCCCGCCGACCATCAACAGCCCCGTGATGACGCCCGCCAGCGGCGCCTTCACGCGCTCAGGCGTCGCGACGGACTCCGAACCCCGACCCACTACATTGGAATCAGACATTTTGCTCTTGCTCGTCGTTAGGCCGGACCCTCACCGCAACCTGCTCGGCCTTCGCCTCGCTCTACGCTGTGTTTTCCGGAGAGTTTCTGCTCATCGCGATTGAGGACCGCCAGCGCCTCGGGGCGCGCGATACCCCCCAAAAACAGCCACATGACCTCGTTCAAAACCCGATCGAGGTCGGGCTTGCGCTGCTCGCGCACCATCTGCCGGGCGATACGGTCGAAGCCGCCGGCGATGAACGCCGCCGTCGATTCCAAATCGAGGTCGGGACGGTAGAGGCCGAGGTCCATGCCGTGTTGAATCAGCCTGGCCGTTTGCCGCTGCGCTCTCTGCGCAAAGTCCTCGATGAGGTGCTGGTAGCTGGCCGAGCCGCCCCCGTCGAACACCATGGCCATCAAGGCGCGGTTGTCCCAAACGTACTCGAAGAGCTCGACGTTCTTAACGTGGCAGGCTCTCAAGTAGACGTTGAACGGGCCGTCGCCGGGCGCCGTGGCCAGCTGCTGCTCGCTGGTTTCGTCGAGCATGCGCTCGAGGTGCGAGACCACGTCGGCCAACAGCTCGCGAAACGCCTCTTCCTTGCTTTCGAAGTGGAGGTAAAAGGCGCCTTTGGACAACTGCGCGAGGGTGGTGATGTCCTCGACCTTGGCGCGGTCGAGGCCGCGCTCCGAAAACACGGAGCGCGCGGCGTCGAGCAGGCGGGCTCGGGCATGGGGGTCGCTGGGGCGGGGCATGGTCGGGGTGGGTCAATGACCAGCCGGTCAATGACTCGCGGGTCAATATTATGGACAGCCTCAAAGCGTCAAGCCATTCTAGCGCTCGAAGCCTGGATTCATGCCGTCGAGCCACGCGCCGTTCGATTCGGGTCAGCAACGCCCGGCCTTGGGTACTACAACACCTGACATGTTCGCCGACGCCAAAAAGCTGCGCCTACCGAGCCTTGCCGAGGCTCTGCCGGGACGTTCGGAAGTGATGCCCCTGGAAAACCGCCATCACGTCCTGGGGACGCCGCTGAGACCCCCATTCCCTGAGGGGTTGGAGCTCGCCCTGTTGGGCCTGGGTTGTTTCTGGGGCGCGGAGCGAAAGTTCTGGAAGGTGCCGGGGGTGTATTCGACGGCGGTCGGCTACGCGGCGGGGTTCACGCCGAATCCTACCTACCGCGAGGTGTGCTCCGGCATGACCGGTCACAACGAGGTCGTGCGGGTGGTGTTCGATCCCAAGCAGGTCGAGTACCGCGCGCTCTTGCGCGTGTTTTGGGAGAGCCACGATCCGACGCAGGGTATGCGCCAGGGCAACGACGTCGGCACGCAGTACCGTTCAGGCGTGTACTGCTATGGCGACGCGCAACAGGCAGTCGCCGAGGCGACTCTGACCAGCTACCAGCAAGCCCTGCGCGCCCAAGGCTTCGAGCCCATCACTACCGAGCTCGCGGCCGCGACGGAATTTTACTATGCCGAGGACAACCACCAGCAGTACCTGTCCAAAAATCCGCAGGGTTACTGTGGGCTCGGCGGCACCGGCGTAAGTTGCGCGAGCTAGCCTGAGCGCGTGAAGCGCTGGAGCTCGGCGCTGAAGCCGCCCAAGTCGACCGGGTCCAGGCGCTCGACGCTGAGGCCGGCGTCGGCAGCGGCGCGCGCCGTGGCTTCGGGGAAGGGTGACAGCCAGACCATGCGCCCTGCGGGTGAAAGTTGGGTCGCGACATTGCGGACCACCTGACAAAGCACACCGGAAAGGCCACGCGCGCGCAGCACCCTGCGCCCCATGGGCGGGTTGGTGATGACCAGGGTCAGGCCGGGCACGCGGTGACTACGCGCGTCCGCTTGTTGCAGCTGAACTTCGGCGATGCCCGCGCGTTCGACGTTCTCGCGAGCGGCCGACAGGGCTCGTGCGTCCAAGTCGGTCCCGTGCAGCTGTCGCCACGGCCCGAGCCGCGCGCGTTCGACTAGCTCGACGCCGCTGCCCGCGAATGGATCCCAAACGACGTCGTCCGACCGCACCCCCGCGATGCGCGCCAAGGCAGCGGCCAGCGTCGGGTGCGAAGCCGCTGGCACGTCGCGCACCCGGTAGTCGAAGCGCAGCTCCGGCGCCGCGCGGGGCATCAGGCGCAGCCGCGGAGGCTGCTGTTGCACTTCGATCGTCCACGGGGCCTGTACTG
Source organism: Myxococcales bacterium (assembly GCA_043752365.1). Taxonomy (GTDB): domain Bacteria; phylum Myxococcota_A; class Polyangia; order Polyangiales; family Polyangiaceae; genus PMG-095. The sequence continues at coordinate 9,096 of JAYUYU010000875.1, forward strand.
GATCATTGAGTAGCGGCGAGGCGGCTTCGTGCAGCCCCTGGGCGATGCGCCAGGTGTCGGCGCGCCGGTGACCCGCGCCTTGCCACTCGAGCCGAAAGCGCAGCGCGCCGCTGGACCAAGCGCTGAGCGTCGCGACCAACTTGGGCGACAACAGCGCGGCGAGCACGTCGCCCGGGCTGGTGCCCTCTTCGAGCGGCCAAACAATGGCCACGCTTACCGCCAAGCGCAGCCGCAGCAGGGGCTCGAGCGTGCCCGCGTGCGTGAGCGTGACCTCCGCTGGTCCGTTGACCACCGGGGAGAGCGCGGCCGCTTCTTCGGCCAAAAATGCCGAAAGGCCCGCCCGGCATTCGAGCGCGACTGTCACGGGCTCTGGCAATGCGTTATCGATGACGATGGGCGCCGGAGCGCCTTCGGCCCGCAAGGCGCTGCGCTCGAGCATGAGCCGCGCGCGCTCGACCACCTGCTTCAACGATTCGGGCGGCAGGAGCTGGCGCAGCCGCGCGAGCCCTTGCTCGCCGCCGACCTTGCCCAGCGCCTCGACCACCGAGCGCAGCAGCTTGGGATCGCTGGTGTCGAGACATTCGAGCAGCGCCTGCTCGCCATCTCGCCGGCCGCTCTTGCCGAGCGCCATGGCGGCCTGACGGCGGGTCTCCGCATGGGGGCTTTGTAGAGCCTTGCACAGCGCTTGCAGCAGCTCAGGCGCGTCGTGCGAGCGCGCGGCGCGTCCGACCAGTCGCACCATAGCTGGCGTGGTCGCCGCCGTTTCGGCGTCGGTCTCGCCATGTCCTGGTTCGCGCGACAGGTTTTCGGCGGCGTAGCTGGCCGCCGGCAAGCCCGCCGAAAGCAAGGCTCGCTCGGCGCGCTCGCCAAGCTCCGGATGGGCCAAGAGGGCAAATATTTCCGCGAAAACGCGGCGAGGGGGCGTGTAGCCGGGGTCTTGCAGGGCGCGGCGCAGGTCTTCGCTCACTGTCAGCATGATAACGCGAGTCGTGTTACGTGTATCGCGTGAAACCTTGGAAGGTCCTCGACAGCAAGCTGCTCATCGACGAGCGCTGGCTGCAGCTGCGTGAAGATCGCGTTCGGCTCGACAACGGCCACGAGATAGAGCGCTTCCACGTCATTCACGGACCCGATTGGGCCAGCGTGCTTTGTGTCACGGATGCTTCCGAAGTGATTCTGGTGCGGCAGTATCGCCACGGCATAGCCGGTCCCAGCCTAGAGCTGCCGGCGGGAGTGATCGAACCCAACGAAACACCGGAAGAAGCGGCGCGTCGCGAGTTGGTCGAGGAGACCGGCTACGAATCGAACGACTGGGTAAGTATCCAAACTGTTTCGACAGAGCCGGCACGGCACACCACGCGCGCACACTTTTTTTGCGCCCGCGGCGCGCGCCCCACGCGGCGGCCAGCCCCCGAAGACACCGAGGTTTTGGAGCTGGTGAAGGTGCCACTCGCCGAGCTTTCCGGGCTGGCGCTGGGCGGCGGTATTCTGCACGGCGTGCACGTCGGCGCGATTTTGGTCGCGCTCGCCCGCGGCTTAGTCTGAGCCCAGGCTGCGCAGCACGCGCGCCAAGTCGGGGGCCAGCTCAGCCCGAGCTTCGAGCACCTGCTCGTCATCCAGGACGAGGCGGCTGCTCGCGCAGTGCACGAAAGCCCGATCGAGCCCGTGCCGGTGCTCCAAGAACTGGTTGCTGCCGGCGTCGCAGGTCACGGTGTCCCCCAGCACAGGGTGGCCGATGCTGGCGAAGTCAGCTAGCGCGCCAGCCTCGTCGGCGTCGTGCGTCGACACGCTGACGAGGGCGTGCCTGCCCACGTCGCCGCGCTTTTTGTATTTGCTGCCGCGCGCTCCGGGGCCCGCTCCACGGCGGGTGATCGTGCCCTGCTTGCGCAAGGTGCCGCGAGCTAGAACTAGCAGCTCGTGCTCGGCGGGCGCGCTTACCGTGGCCGCAGCCGCAGCGCTCTTGGCGAACCAACACACGCCGCTCAGCGACGCACTCCACGCGTCGAGCGGCTGCGCGCGTTGGCAGTCGGGCAGCAGCCGCACGCGTGAAAGCAGGCTAGGGGTAGCGGGGTCGGAGCCGCTAACGGACTCGAAAGGCGCCTTTTCGACGGCTAGGAAGCAAGCATCTTCGTACAACACGCGCGCTGCGGGTGCGGCTTCCGGGGCGAACCAGGCCAGCGCCTCGATGGCGTCGCTCCAGGGGATCATGTCGAGCGGTTCGGCGCTCACCAGGTTCCAGCCGAGCAGCCGTAGATGCTGAGCATCGCGCGCCAACGTGTGCGGGTTGCAAGACACGTAGGCCAATGCCCGCGGAGCCATGTGCCCAATCGCGCGTCGCAGCTCGACGCTCAAGCCCCGCCGTGGAGGGTTGACGATGATGGCGTCGAAGAGCGCGTTCACGCTCGCGCGGGCAAAGCGTGTGGCGTCGTCGGCGACAGCCCGCAGTGCCAAGCCTTGCTCGCGCGCTGCGCGTTCGGCAAGCTCGATGGCTGGCGCGTAGGCTTCGACGGCTGTCACGCGCGCGCCGTCTTTTGCCAACGCTAGCGCTAAACTGCCGTTGCCGGCGAAGAGCTCCAACACCGAAAGCGCAGCTTGCCCGGGCAGCTTTTCGGCCAAACCCCGCGCAAGCTCGCCGTACACGTAGCTAGCTTGTTGAGCGTGCGCTTGCACGAAGCCGCCGTGCGCCGCGTACGCGAACGGCGCATCGGGCGTCAGCGCGTGGCGTGCCGTCGGCGCGCCGACCACCACTTCGGGCTCGCCCGACAGCAGCCGCACGTCACCCTCTCGTCGAAGCGCGATAGCGACGCTCAGCGCTTCACCGCGCTCGACCAGCTGGCGAGCGGCTTTCTCCAAAACGGGGCGCGCACCGGCTTGCTCGGTGAGCAACGTCAGCAGCACGCCCTCGGACGTTTCGCGCAGGTCGGCGCCGTGGATCGGTAGAGGTAGCAGGCGCCGCAACGCTTCGCTCGTCAGCGTCAAAGCCGGCGAAAGCACACGACAGCCCGACACGTCGAGCACGCTGTGCGAGCCACGCTCGAACAAGCCGAGCGAGCGTCCCCGACTCACCAGCTTGGCGCGTAGCCGGTACGCTAGCGTCGGCGCCGCAGCGCGTGGCGTGCCGACCCGAGGCTTGAGGTCGGGGTAGGCGCTGAGGGCCGCGTGTAGGGCCTGGCCCTTCCTGGCCAGCCCCGCTTCGTAGGGCTCGGCGCCCAGCGGGCAACCCGGGCAGCGGGTTTGCTTGGGGCAATCGAGGGCAGGGGCGAGCAAGGCGCCTCAGGCCTTACCAAATCCGCGACTTGGCTGCCGGCCATTGTGCCAGATGGTGGCTACGGTGGCACAGTGTATGTGTGCTAAATTAAACAATAATTCTGCTTTCGGTGTTTTGCTAGAAGCTGGCACACTGGCTGCAGGGTGAGTAGAGAGCAGCTAGCACGCCCGCTGCGCCCCACCCCCCACGCCCCCCAAGAGGAGATCGCCCATGACTCAGCTTCGCTTCATCCCCGCCACGTTCGCGGCTTCGGCCGTAATGCTCTTGAGCTCGTTGTCGAGCGCCATTGTAGCGCCCTTGCCGGGCTGTGGAGACGGGCCCGTCTGCGGTGTTGGGTTCGAGTGCACGGTGGTGGGCGGGTCCAGCTGCGGGTCGAGTCCGCCGTGTGCTGCCGGCGAGGCGTGCCCGCAGCCGGAGCCTTGCGTGAACGTCGACATCATGGGCTGTACTCCAGCGCACTGCAGCGCCGACGAGCAGTGCGCGCCCGGCATGGTGTGCCACACCTGGACCGAGTCGTGCCCGGTGACCGACTGCGCTTGTGCATCCGACACGCCGGACTGCAGCTGCGGCAGCAGCGTGTGTGATCCGCAGAACGTGAGCATGTGCACGCCGCGCTATGTGCTGCCGTGCAAAGCCGCGGCCGACTGCGGCGATGGCTTCACCTGCGAAGAGCAAATGACGGGCTGCGCCAGCTCGGGCTCGAGCGGCGGGACGCCCACGCCGGACGCCAGGCCTGCGCCGATTCCGCCCAACGGCGCGGGCGGCGCAGCCAGCGATCCGATTGAGCCAGCTCCGGATTGTGCTCCGGAACCCAGCGGGAATTTTCAGTGTGTCCCGCAGCAAATAACCTGTGAAAGCGCGGCCCAATGCCCCGCCGGTTGGAACTGCGAGCAACTCGACGTCACGGGTACCGCCGCCTGCGCCCCCGGCCAGGCCTGCGAGCAGCCGGCGCCGCAGCCGACTACCGCCCAGTGCCGGCCCCCGTACTACGGCGTCGACGGCAGCGACGACGACCTCGGGGCGCCGGTCAGCAGCACGGGGCAAAACCCGGACAAGGGCATGACCGGCAGCGGCACGGCCGGTAGCAGCGCCACCGGTGGTCCGGTGCCCGAGGCGGCGAACAACGACGACGCTTCGTCGAACGAAAGCTCGGCTTGCCAAATGGGCCACGCCCCCGCGTCGAGCGGAGTGCTTAGCCTGCTAACGCTGCTGGGCGCGCTGTTCGGCTTGAAGCGCCGTCGGGCTCAGGGGCGAGAAGCCGGCTCCACGTCGAGCAAACGCTGAATCAGCGCGCCGAACTGCTGCAGGTCGAACGGCTTGCAGATGACGGCGGTGCGGTCGTCCTCGCGGAGGGCCGCACGCTGCTCGGGGTGGCCGAGGGCGATCAACACCTTGAGCTTGGGTAGCTGCCGACGGAGTGCCTGCACCAGCTCGGGCCCGTTGCCGTCTGGCAGGGAAAAGTCACTGAGCAAAAGGTCGATGCGCGATTCCTGCTCGGCGATGCGCGTGGCTTCGAAGCTGCTCTCGGCCTCGAGCACGCGATAACCTTCGCGCGCGAAGTAGGTCTTGATCGTCTTTCTTAGGTGAGGGTTGTCTTGCACGACCAACACCGTCTCGTGGCGACGTTTGCGCGGCTCCAAGCCGGCCCCGCTGGGGTGCACGACGGCCGATAGGCTGGGAAAGCAGGCGACGAAGCGCGTGCCCGAGCCCGGTTCGCTCTCGAGCCAAGCGCTGCCTGCGTCCACGAACGACGACATGGCCGCGACCTCCGGAGAAAGAGCAGCGCCGCTGTCGTTGACCGAAAGCATGACGTGCCGATCGGAGCCGTGCTCGACGTCCAGCCGCACGTTGCGCGTTTCGATCACGATGCGGCTACCCTTGGGGGAGACGTGGCGGGCTTCGCTGACCAGCTGAACCAGCAGCCGTTCGACCTGCGTCGGGTCGACCAGAACCTGATCGAGCTCGGGATCGAGCGCCAAGTCGAGCGTCAACTGCTCGTCGAGCAGCCGCCGCAGCAGCTTCTCGAGGCGCTTGAGCAGTTCGTTGAGCTGCAGCGGCTTGGGAGTCGCGGGCGCCCGGCGCGAAAGGTTGAGCAGCTGCTTGGTCAAGGCCGAGGCGCGCTCCGCGGCGCCGCGGATTTCGGCTAAATCGTCGCGGGTGCTGGAGGCGGGCGGAAGCTGGGAGGTCGCCAAGCTGGCGAACGACAACACGACCGACAACAGATTGTTGATGTCGTGCGCCACCCCGCCTGCCATGCGGCCGATGGCCTCGAACAGGCGACGCTCTTGCTCGCCATCGCGCGGGACGAGCACGTCTTCCAAACTGCGCAGCACGCACAGCCAGGCAGGGCGCCCCGCGAGCTCACTGGGGTAGGCCGAGAGCTGAACCGGAAAGGTCGAGCCGTCTTTGCGCGTGTGGTAGCCGAAGCCCAGCGCAATCTCGCGACCAGCGGCGCGCTTCAGCATCACGCCCGTGAGATCGGAGACTCGCCGCAGCTCGAACAGCGAAGTGCCCACGAGTTGCTCTGGGCTGGCGCCATGCAGCCTTGCCGCCAAACGATTGGCAGCCAGCACGGTCAGCGTGCCGACGTCGCACAACAGCATGGCCGACGGGCTCTGCTCGAACACGGCGCGGTATGCGTCGTGTTCGCCCTTCAGAAGTCGTTGGCTGGCTTGGGTGCCCGGTTCGGAGTCCGATTCGGCGGGAGACACTGGCGCCCGCCCGTAAGCAAGCCACGTGCCAAGTCGGAGGGCCGCATAGTGCCCGGATTTGGCCAGCTGTTGACGCAAGCTCCGCAGCCGTTGGACGCTTTTGACCGGAGCGTGGACGGCCGCGGCCAACAGCAACATGACCTGGGAGCAGCGCTATCACCCATTGCGGGACGAGTGGGTCGTCGTCGCAGGGCATCGCCAGCACCGCCCGTGGCAGGGCGAGCTGCAGGACCGGCTGGCGCGTGTGCGGCCGAGCTACGTCGCGGACTGCTACCTGTGTCCGGGCAACGCTCGCGTCCACGGGGCGCGCAACCCGGCCTACGCCGAGGTGTTCGCGTTCGACAACGACCACCCTTGTGTCGCGCTCGACGCTCCCGAGGCCGAGGCCGCGCAGAGCGAGCAGCTAGGCGTGCACCTGGCTCGGCGCGCGGAGGGCGTCTCGCGAGTCGTGTGCTATTCGCCCCGCCACGATCTCACGCTCGCCCAGCTGTCGGTCGCCCAGATCGCCGCGTTGTTTCGGGTGTGGCAGGCAGAGTACCGCGAGCTTGCTCGCTTGCCTTCGACCGAGCACGTGCTGGTGTTCGAGAACAAGGGCGAAGCCGTGGGTGTCTCCAACCCGCACCCCCACTGCCAAATTTACGCGACCAACTTCGTCTTCAAGACAATCGAGACCGAGCTCATGGCCTGTCGAGCGCACCTGGCCAAGACCGGGCGCGTGCTGTTCCGTGACGTGATCCAAGCGGAGCTGGCCGACGGCCGACGGGTGTTGGCCGAGAATGGCAGCGCACTGGGCTTCGTGCCGTATTTTGCGCGCTACGCCTACGAAACCTACGTGGCGCCCAAACAAACGTACCCAAGCTTGGCGGACGTGCCCGAGCCCGAGCTGTTGGAGCTTGCCCAGGTGCTAAAGCAGGTGCTGGTACGCTTCGACAACCTTTGGCAAATGGAATTTCCATACGTCATGGCGCTGCACCAAGCGCCCACGCGCGGTGCTCACGGCGCCTTTCACTTTCACTTCGAGCTGCATCCACCGCTGCGGCGTCCGCAGTTGCTGAAGCACCTGGCCGGGCCCGAGATTGGCGGCGGTAGCTTCATCTCGGACACCTCGCCAGAGCTGACCGCGGCCGAGCTGCGCGCGGTGCCGCTCGTCCACTATCGGGAGCGTTGAGCACGTGCAGCGCGCCCTCTCGGACCTCGGGCGGCTCGAGCGGCGTGTGCGCGACCTCTCGGCGCGCGAGCCCCAGCTGGCTGGCTTTTTCGACGGCGTAAGCGAGCTCGTGCTAGCGCGCGCTCCCGGCCGACTCGTACATGGTCAGAGCAGCCGCCTGCCATCCCATTTACGAGCACGCGCGCGTGGAAGAATTTGCGAGTCGACTGCCGCATGCCACCGAGGCTGAGCTCGAGCGGCTAGGCGCGCTGATGTTCGCCTCGCACGCCAGCTATAGCGCGTGCGGCTTGGGCTCCCCGGGAACTGACGACTTGGTCCAAGCGGCGCGCGCGCGGGGACCCAAATGTGGCCTCTTTGGGGCGAAAATTAGCGGCGGCGGCAGCGGCGGTAGCGTGTGCATCTTGGCGCGCGCTGAAGCCGCGCCGCTCGTTCGCGCCCTCTCGGAAGGCTACGCGGCCAAATCGGGTCGAGCGTCGCGTGTGTTCGCTGGCTCGTCGCCCGGAGCTTCACGGACACCAATTCAGCGTCTTCAATTGTGAACGCTGGCAAGTGGCTCAAGCAATGTTAGAAGAAGCCATGCAGGTTCTCGTCACCGGCGCAGCTGGCTACATTGGTTCACACGCGCTGCGGGCGCTGGCGCGGGCCGGCCACACCCCCATCGCGCTCGATAACCTGAGCCGGGGTCATCGCGCTGCGGTCCCCAGCGACGTGCCGTTCTTCGAGCTCGACGTGCGCGAGACCGACAAGCTCGAAGCGCTGCTGCGCGAGCGAAACATCGACTGCGTGATGCACTTTGCAGCGCTCTCTTACGTGGGCGAGTCGGTGAACGAGCCGCTCAAATATTACGACAACAACACCGGCGGCACGCTGAGCGTGCTCAAAGCGCTGGAGCGCGTCGGTACGTTGCGCCTGGTGTTTTCCAGCACCTGCGCCACCTACGGCGAGCCCAACGAGGTGCCAATCCGCGAGACGACCCCGCAATCGCCGATCAACCCCTACGGCTGGTCGAAGCTCGCCTCCGAGTACATGCTGCGCGACTACGCAGCCAAGTCTCCGCACTTTGGTTACGCGGCGCTGCGCTACTTCAACGTCGCCGGCTCCGCCGCTGACGGCGTCATCGGTGAAGATCACGAGCCCGAGACCCATTTAATCCCAGTAATTTTGCAAGCCGCGCTGGGCAAGCGCGAGAAAATTACCATCTTCGGTGAAGACTACGAGACTCCGGATGGCACGTGCATTCGCGACTACATCCACGTCGAAGATTTGGTCGAAGCGCACGTGCGCGTGATGGAGGCGCTCGCCCCGGGCGACCAACGCATTTACAACTTGGGTATCGGCAAGGGCCACAGCGTGAAGGAAATCGTCGACGCCGTGCGGCGGGTAGTCGACCGGCCGTTCCGGGTCGACAGCGGCCCGCGCCGCGCAGGCGATCCGCCAGCGCTGTACGCGGACGCGAGCAAGATTGAGCGCGAACTGGGCTGGCGCGCCAAACGCACCGACATTGGTGAGACGATTTTGAGCGCCTGGCGCTGGTTTTCGGCGCATCCAGACGGCTACGACGACTGAGCGGATTCGGGACGAGGAAGGCTTTGGGCCACGCCCCCGTATCCCTGACGGATGAGCGGCGCGGCTTGGCTGGGTGCGTGTTTGGCGGTGGTTTGTGGAGTGGCCACCAAGCCTGCGCGGGCGCAACGCCTGCCGGTTGGGGAGCTCGAGGCTGAAGCTCGCGAGCGGGCGACGCTGCTTTCACAGCAGCTACCCGAAGCGGTGCGGCGCCGTTCGTTGCCGGCGCTGCCGCCCATCGTCATCGCAATCGGCGCGGGTGAAACGGCGCTCGGCATCGCGGCGCACTCTCCACTGGTGACGGCCGGTGGCGCCGTGACGCTGGCGGGCGGCGTCGCGTTCTACCTGTTGCCCGAGCGGCGCGATTACGAAATCTTGGCGCCCACGCTGGAGGCGGGCGTCGGGCTTTTGTACCTGGGCTTGCCGTTTACGTCGCCCCATGACCGCTGGCAAATTCCGATTGGCGGCGCGCATTTGGCGATGTCCGCACTCGGCTTCATCAACTTCGCCTACTCCACGAACCCAGGCCGCACGCGGCTGCGGGCCGACCTTTCGCGCGTACGTACGCCTGCCGCGCGCTCTTCGCTTTCGCTGGCCGAGCTGCGGCAAATCGAGCGCAACCTGTACGACACCGACCCCTTCGTGCCGCAGTGGGCCATGGGGCTACCGCTGATTGTGGGCGCGCTGGCTGCAACGGCTCCCATTTTCGATCGCGACGTTGCTTCGCGCGACAAGCCGTTGATCGGCGTGATAGCTGGCGGCACGCTCGTGCAAGGCTTTGCAGTTTCGTTGACTCCGACTCCGGCGGCCCAGTACCGCGACGCCCTGCAGCGAGCCGGCTTGACCCTGAAATGGGGTCTTTACCCGGGCGGTATTTCGGTGCTGGGGACGTTCGACTAAGCTCGCGCACGTGAAGCTTTTTCGGTTTGGTGATCCGGGACGTGAACGGCCCGGCCTGCTTTCGCCGCGGGCGGGGCGCGTGGACGTTTCGGCCTTCGGTGAGGACTACGGTGAAGTGTTTTTCGGCAGCGACGGCCTGGGGCGCCTCGCGCGCTGGTACGCCGAGCACGCCGCGGAGTGCCCGAGCGTGGGGGCTGACGAACGCGTGGGTCCGCCCATCATGCGCCCGAGCAAAATCGTTTGCGTGGGCCTGAACTACCGCGCGCACGCCGAAGAAACCGGCGGCAAGCTCCCGCCGGAGCCCATGCTGTTCATGAAGTCGAGCACAGCGTTGGCCGGGCCGTACGACGACTTGCCGCTGCCCCGCGGCTCGCTGAAGACGGACTGGGAGGTCGAGCTGGCGCTAGTGGTCGGCAAGCGCGCGCGTTACATCGAAAAGGCGCGCTGGCGTGAGTACGTGGCTGGCTTCGCGCTCATGAACGATTATTCCGAGCGCGAGCACCAGAAGGAGCGCGGCGGCCAATTCGTCAAAGGCAAGAGCGCCGACGGCTTTGCGCCGCTTGGTCCACTGCTGGTCACGCCCGACGAGCTGGACCCCGCTCAGGTCGCGCTCAGGTTGCGCGTCAACGGCCAGCTCATGCAGGACGGCAACACCTCGGACCTGATCTTCGACGTGCCCACGCTGGTCAGCCACATCAGCGAGTTCATGACGCTGCTGCCGGGCGACGTGATCAGCACCGGCACGCCCGCGGGCGTCGGCATGGGTCGCACTCCGCCGCTGTTCTTGAAGGCCGGTGACCAGGTCGACTACGAAGCCGAAACGCTGGGCGCGGCCCGCCAACGCATCGTCGACCCCGCGTAGCTGCGCGGGGTGCCAGTGGACCCACCCCAAATCCCCTCTTCCCGAAATACCCCCGCCCCCGGTCTCCCCTGGTTTCCAGGTGGCTGAGCACCGTGAGCTTGGTCATCGCTCGCCTTAGTCATCCGGCACCGCCCCTCCCAACGCCAAAAGTGACTTCGAGGTCGAAGTGACTTTTTGGAAGTCGCGGGAAGTGACTTCGAGGTCGAAGTGACTTTTTGGAAGTCGCGGGAAGTGACTTCG